>NZ_JANPGM010000550.1:0-5355 GCF_031423935.1 Chamaesiphon sp. VAR_69_metabat_338 | reverse complement strand
ATCGAGCCTGACGATCGCGCACGCGGCGGATATCATCGCGGAAGACATCGCGGATCGATTGTAACTGAATGAATTGGGGTTCGATCGCTTCAATTTTGGCCTTGAGTTCGACGACGTTGGTATCGAGCAGCGGAATTCGGCGCGCGACGGCTTCGGTGACGTGGCTGCAAGTTTGCTTGGCAATAACCCGCGCTTGACGCAATTCGGAAATCGCCCGCTCTTGCGTCAAAAACGTATTCAGAGCATTAATAAATGGTGGAAAACCAGTACCTACGAGATCGGCGTCTTTATCTTTGATTCGTCGGCGGAGTGCAGTAATCGAAGATAAGGGGAATACGCGTTCGTCATAGATATCGTAGCCATCCACCGTACAATATTCAGCTAAATTGGCTTTAAAGACACGATTTAATTTGCCTTCGGCCTCAGCCATTTCGGTAGCATCATCGGGATCGATTAGCGATTCTTTGACCCGATCCCAAGCATTAATCAAAAAGAACACGCTCAAGCCGCGATCTTTAATATAGTTTTCCAGATAGCGACGTTCGCCCAAGGTACAGGGTTGCGACGCGCTGAGGACGAATAACACGGCGTGACAGTTATTCAGATAGCCCAAGGACAATTCATTTCGCGCTTCGGTATCGTTCAAGCCAGGACTATCGATGATTTCAATCCCTTTCGATAGTAACTCTAGTGGATATTCCACAACGGCATAGTCCACATCGGGGAAAGCAGGCTTATTGCTCTCTTCTAATTTCTTGGCTTCTGCCGGATCGATCGTGTATTTGGTTTTGAACGCGCTGAAATCGATCGATTCTGGTGGCTTACCATCTTTGAAATGCACGGTGACTTTTTTCTGTTCGCCGTAGCGCAACACTGTCAGCAATGCCGTGCAAGGATTGACATCGCTAGGCAGGATATTTTCGCCGATGAGAGCATTCAGAAACGTACTTTTGCCCCGTTTCATATCGCCCAATACCATCAACCGAAATACGCCCTGTTGGAGATTGGTACTAGCTTTGGTCAGATCTGCCAAATCTCGATCGAATCCCATTTCTCCCGATCCTGTCTGAGCGGCGAGTTCGGATTTCTGGAGCTTGGCTACCATCCGGCTGAGGGAACTAGCCACCTCTTGGCGGACTCTGGCGACGCGATCCAAATCTTGGAGGAAACGATTGGTTTTGGCAGTTGACATCATAGGGGATAGGGAGTAGGGAGTAGGGAATAGGGGTTAAGAAATCGATCGTAAGTAATTTAAAAGTTGAAAATTTATGATGATTTGCGTCCGAATTCATAGCACGCCCATCCGGCGGCGGCGATGAAGATAAAGAATGACATACTGGCGAGCATTGACGCTGTAAATACAACTACAATACTTCCGACAAAGAAACCGGACAGTTTTGCTGCTAGCCGCAGATCTCTGGTGAAGGTACGAGGGGGTTGGCGATCGATATTATCCTTACCTGTTGGGTGCAGAAGCGCATTTTCCCGATCGAGATCGGCTTCTAATTGGCGCAACCGAATGTCGATTTCCTGTTGACGATATCGTGTTTCCCACTCTCGATCGTGACTATCTTTCACCGTACGCACTCACTAATATTAAGACGCGATCGCTAATCTAACCTATGGGATCGATCGACTGTCAACCGTAAATCTACACAGGACATCGATCTCTCAATATTCATCAAAAATTAGACTTAGTGGATTATTGAGTAGTTTGAACTGTGAGATCGCCATACCAGTCTGAAGCCAGATTGCAGAGCTGATACAGTGGTTGAGATAATTCCTTACCTCGATCGGTTAATGCGTAAGTAACTTGTGGCGGCATAGTCGGTTTGCAATAACGATTGATAATCCCGACTTCTTCGAGCATTTGCAATCTTTCTGTCAAAACTTTAGTTGAGATGCGATCGAGCTTTCGGCGCAGTTCGCCAAAACGCAGCATTCCATGTGTGTCCAAAATCCACAAAATATTTATCGTCCATTTTCCAGCAATTCTACCGAGCAGATATTCGAGAGGAATAAATTCAGGCTTTACCATAATTAATATTTTCTGCTCATGAGTAAAGTAGTTACTTTTTTGTAACTACTTTACTTTATTTATCGATCGGTTTAATGTCTAGAAATATATCGCTCGAATGCTAAACAGGAGTAGTCAAAATGAGAGATCAAGTTTGGTATATTGCCGTACCGATCGGATTGATGTGCTTGATTCGGTTTAGTCTGAGTGCTTTTGGATATGCCAATCCACAATGGTTTATGGACGAAATTGGATTGTCGCTAGCTGCCAACCCGCAAATGCCTTACGCGATTCGGGCTTGGGCAATTAGAGATATCGTGCTAGCCATACTGGTGGTATTGGCAAGTAAACGCGATGTGAAGATGCTGCTAATCGGTTGTGTTGCGATCGATTTCACCGATATTATTTCGGCCTATTTGAGTGGCATAGCTGGGCTATTTGACACGGCGGATGGTTGGTTATTGAAGCTGACATCAACTGCAATTGCCGCACTAATTTTGGAACTTGGGTCGTTATTTTTAATTAATATCAGCGATCGATCGGGAACTGAAAAGATCGAGAAAACTTACTAATAATTAAATACTTAATCTGGAGTAATACTCGGCGTTTTTAAGACTGTTGGAATCGCTGCTAAAATCCGATCGACTATTTCTTCCGGCGCGAGTTTAGTTGCGATCGGTAAATGAATATCAGCTTCAGCATACATGTGGCGGCGTTCTGCAAGTATCCCTTCTAATTTGGTACGTAGATCGGAGCTAGCAAGGATCGGACGGCTGGTATCGCCTTGAAGCCGTTCGACGAGGATGTCGATTGAGGGATCGAGCCAAATCACTAAGCCTTGATGGAGATGGTTCCAGTTCTCGCGCGCGATGGCGATACCGCCGCCAGTGGAGACAACGAGGCGGATATGCGCAGAAACTTCAGCCAAGACTTGAGTTTCGACTTTGCGAAATTCTGGTTCGCCGATAGCGGTAAATAACTCGGAAATACTTTGAGAGACTAATTGTTCGATCGTCGTGTCGGTATCGAGAAAACTGTAGCCCAATTTGGCGGCAAGTAATGGGCCGATGGTACTTTTACCACAGCCCATCATGCCGATTAGGTAAATATTCAGTCCTTGGAGGTCAAACATGGTCGCAGATTGATGGTGGCTAATTCCCCACTAGGATTTATTTCTGAGTGAGATCTACAAGTTCGATTTCGCTGAGACGAAAAGTCACCATTTTATCCCAGTTACCACCTTCAAACAGCACAGCCGCTTTGCCGTCGGTGATGCGCTGGACTAAGCCTTGAAAGTTATAGTAAATATCATTACTATTTTTGACGCGAATAGTCGAACCGGGTAGAATCATGAGACGATCGCAGTGATACTAATGGGTATTATCGATTCTTAGTTTAACCTAAAGAGCTATTCAACGATCGCGAACACGATCGCCAAAGTAGTCTGTAGCTTACTCTGGTTGAGGTGGTGCCAGCAGACAAATCAGATTATCCTCTTTGATGTGAATGGCTTTGCGTTCTTCGCGCAGTTCTTTCATCAGCCTGGTGACGGTGACGCGAGTAGTCCCGATCGCGCTGGCAATTTGGGCGTGGGTGAGCGGGAACGGCAAGAAATACCCCTCCTTACACGGTTCGCCAAATTCTTCAATTAACAGGGTTAAATAGCCGAGTAATCGCTCGATCGTGTGGCGTTGACCGAGAGTATTCAACCACAATAATTTGCGTTGGTGTTGATACCGAAATGAGTCTAAAATCTCGCGGCGAAAACTGGGGAAATTTTCGAGATCGTGCCAATACATCCAGAAAATTGAAGTGTTATCTGTATGGGCAAAAGCTTGTAATGTAAATGGCGATCGATCGACAATTTCAAATGGTTGCCCCGCACCGACAAAACCCAAAAAAGTTTCATCGCCACTTTGGAGCTGAAATTCCGCCGGAGTCATGTTTTGGTGGGGATAGGCTGGCGGCTCGGTTTCCGCCGTGCCGTTGAGCCGGATCGTGCCCCGTTGGACGAGATACAGCAATCCCGATCGAGTCGGGATTTGGGCATCTTTGGCAAACGTGCGATAGCGATAATGTTCTTGTGCCCAATCTAGCAATCGATGCCAAGTTGAGAAAGAACGCGTATTATTTTTAGGCGGGGTAGATGATGAATGCATAACAAACCAGCAGAATGGCACATGATTTTCAATGATTCTACATGTATTTTGATGTAGTGAATCATTTTATTTTAGTCTGGATTGTACTACGGAATTTAGAAATCGGGGCTTGCAGATGAAGATATTTCGGTGGTCAGACCCGATTCTACTACCATTAGCACCGACAATTGCCGGAACAATTGCCGCGTATTTACGATTGATATCCGAGCGAGTTTACTCACATTTGTCATGTAATTATGACAATCTAGCTCCTGAATTGCCGACAGACGAGTCGTGGTTCTGGCAGTGCCAACAGTCGATTAAGTCTGTTACAACAACACAATACCAGTATGTCAGCACGTTCGCACACCGATTAGCCGCAAAATCAGCATTAACACCACTAGAAATTTGTCAAATCTGTCAAATTTGTCAACCGCCAATTCTGCCGGATGCAGTCGATCTGGCTACTGGCTTAGAATTGAGCTGCTGGTATAACGAGGCTGGCTATCTGTACTTTCAACTTACACCAGCCTCGATCGAGCGATGGCTGGATTATCTCGATCGATTGCCACCGCTCGATTTGGCTGTCGTGCCCACTCACTGGCACACTACTGGCACATCGGGATCGGCACTGGCGATCTACGCTCATGCCCGCTGTTGCTCGCTGCTCAAATTGGCCGATCGGGAGCAATCGATCTCTCTGACTACAGATTGGCGAATCGAGCATCCCGATCGGCTGCTAAACTGCCGCGAAGATCGACAATTAGCAGGTTCGATCGGCATTTTCGATCGCCCAGTCGAACGGCAGCTAATTCAGACCTTAATGGCGATTATGGATGCCATCTACATTCACCAGCCACCTAGTTTACTAGCATCAACCGTAAGTATGGGGAGCCACCGATCCCCACGCAGCACGCCCAACTGGTCGAAATTGACGATCGATCTGGCTCAAAGTTGGCTGGACTTTTATCGCGACTGTCGGATTTTTGGCGAGATTAAACAGCAAAATCCACACCTCGCAATTGCCAGATGTGGATTAACCGCGATCGTCCGTCGCTATTTGCAGATTTTGCTGGAAAGTCTGGGGGCTGGTGTTGTGGAAGAGTTGTGAGAGTTGGGGGCGGGGAGCGGGGAGCGGGGGGCGGGGGTTAGAAGGACGCAAGCGTCCGAGTTTATTATGCCCAGATCGCTATCGATAAT
>NZ_JANPGM010000549.1:0-5642 GCF_031423935.1 Chamaesiphon sp. VAR_69_metabat_338 | reverse complement strand
ACTCGCGATCGAGAGCTTCAAAAGTTCGCCATTGCTTTAATAATTGACCGCTATAGCGATCGCCAAATTTCTCGATCTCGATCTCCGCAGCGATAGCCACCTGTTTCAAGATACTTGGAAAGCTTTGATTGCAGTCGTTATCGTATTCCAATTCGCGATCTGCCCAAATCAGTGGATGCAGATTAGTACTATGCTGAAGCTCGGCAATCCGTTGTTTGAATTGTGCGAATACGCTCGAAATTCTGGCTTGGGATAACCACCGTTCGCGACCGCTTTTTGCTGCTAATTCTGGCAGATCCAGCCAGAAATAAACAGCAATTGTTTCTAACTTCGATCCTGCTGCCGCATCGGGAATAAATGTCTGAAATTTAGTGCCATTTAACAGAAATCGATGCAACCGAAAGATTAGTTCGTAGACTAGCGCGCGGAGCCGACGATCGTTCCCTTCTTGATTGATTAAGTAATAAAAATAATTACTCACCGAGCGATCGCTTAACAATAACTCGATGCTAGCTCTAATTACTTCTAATAACTTGATGTTGCAGCTTAATTGTGCAGACAAGCATTGTAGATGCTCGCGCTCGGGAATCTCCAGTTCTGACCCTAGTAGATCGCCAATCCGATCGATAATATAAAAATGTTGGCGAATACTATATTCCACATCTAAATCGATAATTTGTGACTCGAATCGATCGATTAATTTATGGTGATGATGGCGGTCTTGGCTGTTGGTAAATTTACTAGTTAAAATCCGCTCGATCTTATCGATCGTCACTGAATACTGGGTATTTTGCGCTCCCAGATCGGCATGCAAAAGCAGGGGTAAATTACGATCTCTAAAATCAAATAATCTACCCCGCAAATAGATTTGGGACTGCGTGCGATCGCTACTTTCTAATAATTGCTGAGACTCTACTGCTTGCTCGGCGCGATCGATTAAAGTTTGATAGCGACGCACCTTGTGATTGTGCTCGTGAATCGTGCGCAAATCGTTAGTAATACTCTGATGGATCGGAATCGACAAAGTTGTAGCTTGGAGCAATTTACCCGTCCGCGCGGCTTTGTTTTTCCCCAGTTGCACTCGTTCTTGACCGCGTTCGGGATTGGGATCGACATAAAATAACTTCCGACTGCTAGCTCGATTTGGCAAGCGATAATAGGCTTCCTTCATCAAGCAAGTTAGCGGCGCATTGTCGAGTAAACCCCCATCGAGAAAATATAATTTATCATTGCGATCGAGTGGTAAATCTGGTGAATAATGTTTCGATAATTTGCCCCAAGTTACTAACTGCCGATCGACAAAATTTTGGCGATCGTGTAAATCGACTTCCACCAGCGGAAAAATCACTGGCGTGCCTGCTGTAATCTGGCACAATTTCACCAAGGCTTGATAGGTATCATTCGGCGATCGCGGTAGATCTGGATCGTTAAAATAAGGATTGAATGGTTCTTTGCGGCCTAACCGATGTTTGAGTCTAAACATCGCGCGATGGTTTTTGGATCTTAGATTGAGGGTATTTTCATCGAGCGATCGATCCACTTTCCCGAGATAGTCAGTCCCGGCAATTGCCAAATCTAATTCCTTGGTACTCGAAAACCATTCTTGGGACGAACGTGGTAATCGATACTCGATTGCCTCGATCGCCGTGCTCATCAAACCCCGCTGATAAAAGCTATGTCGGGTAGTACTGCCTTCACTGGCTTGGGGTTTGAACAGATTGGGCTTTTGGAGTAATTTGAGCAGCTCGCCACTATTGCGCCAAATTTTGGCAAACCGACTGTAATCTACTAATTCACGCGCGTTGCTATTAGCGATCGCAAAAGCTAGTAAGATGCCATTAACTCCACCAGCCGAACTGCCAGAAATCAGATCGACAACTAAGTCCGCATCGGTCAAAGCTTTGACTAATTTATAAATGCCCCGACCTCGGACAGCGTGATAAAACTCTTGGCAGACACCATGAGTGTAGATTGCCAAAGAGACACTACCATAGACTACCAAACCCAATTGCATTTCACGTAAAAACTTTGGCTGATAATAGCTACGCTGATTAGACATGATTGCAGGGGACGATCGCTAACGGGGTAGGAAGTTCGGGGTGTCAAGAAAAAAGTCGAACGGGTCGGAAAGTAAATCTAGTCGATCGAGTAGTTGAATAACTGCAAAATCGCCAAAATATACACCATTAAATCTGAGCGATATTAGCACTCATTTTAACAGGCTCTGCGGCGATCGGGAGTAGATCGATTTAGCCTCATCATGGCTGCTGGTCGTATTTTTTCTAATTACTCATTAGACTACACTAAGATCGGTCTACCCGATCATTAAGTGCCCAAATTAGCTACATCGATCGAGTCGAGCGATCGTCGCCACCAAAAGAGCCAAATTGTGGCAAGCTGAAGGGTAGATCGTTGCATCCAAATCTTCACTCTTATTTGTATATGCAGACCTTGCCAGCACCCAGTCCATCCGCTTACAGTAATTTAGGTACAGACACCACGATTCATCGCCGGAAGACCCGTTCTGTCGCTGTTGGCAGCATTACGATTGGCGGTCAGAACCCCGTAGTCGTCCAGTCGATGATCAATGAAGATACTCTGGACATCGATGGAGCTGTCGGTGGCATTCGTCGCCTCCACGAGATCGGTTGCGAAATCGTCCGCGTCACCGTGCCCAGCATGGCTCATGCTAGGGCATTGGCCGAAATTAAGCAAAAACTAATCGATACGTATCAAGTCGTGCCCCTAGTGGCCGACGTCCACCACAATGGCATGAAAATTGCCCTAGAGGTGGCCAAGCATGTAGACAAAGTGCGGATCAATCCTGGGTTGTATGTGTTCGAGAAGCCCAAACCCGATCGCACCGAATATACGCCTGCCGAATTTGCAGAGATTGGCGACCAAATTCGCGATATGCTCGAACCGCTGGTAATCTCGCTCAGAGACCAAAACAAAGCCATGCGGATCGGTGTCAATCACGGCTCCCTCGCCGAACGAATGTTATTTACCTACGGCGATACACCCGAAGGGATGGTTGAGTCGGCACTAGAATGCATCCGGATCTGTCAATCCTTTGACTTTCACAACTTGGTAATTTCGATGAAAGCCTCTCGCGTCCCCGTGATGCTGGCAGCCTATCGACTGCTCGCCCAACGGATGGATGCCGCTGGTATGGATTATCCAATTCACTTAGGAGTTACCGAAGCTGGGGATGGTGAATACGGACGGATCAAATCCACAGCGGGAATTGCCACCTTACTAGCCGAAGGTATTGGCGATACGCTGCGAGTGTCTCTCACGGAAGCTCCCGAAAAGGAAATCCCCGTTTGTTATAGCATCCTCCAAGCCTTGGGATTGCGCAAAACGATGGTCGAGTACGTCGCTTGCCCTTCCTGCGGTCGAACTTTATTTAACCTCGAAGAAGTTCTCCACCAAGTGCGGGCTGCCACCAATCACCTCACCGGCTTAGATATCGCCGTCATGGGTTGTATCGTCAATGGCCCCGGCGAGATGGCTGATGCTGACTATGGCTATGTCGGCAAAACACCTGGCTATATCTCCCTCTATCGCGGTCGCGATGAGATTAAGCGCGTGCCCGAAGCCGACGGCGTTGCCGAGTTAATTGCCTTGATTAAAGCTGACGATCGCTGGGTCGAACCAGAGTAGTAGCCGATCGCTAGAGATGAGGCTAAAATCGAAGCATCAACATCGACAGATTGGCGATCGACGATTCCTAATGGGATCGCCCGTTGATCTCGATCCCAGCTTTCAGCCAAGAGTAGTCGGGGCACTAGGCATACTTTCGATATGGTAAGATTGGATGATTATAAATTTATTCATCACATTTAAAGTTACCGATCGTGCTTGGCTAATTTAAGATCGCATTCCAGTCAATCTTTCTCTTTTCCTGCTAATTCCAGACGTAAATCATGAAGATCGAAAAACACGGGTTAGTTATTGGTGCCACCGCTTTAGTACTCACAGCAGTAGCAGTTACTGGTGCGGGTCTGCATCTTCCCAAAGGTGTTGCCTTCTTCAAGAATAGTCCCAAAGAATTGGTAGACGAAGTTTGGCAAATCGTCGATAAACAGTATGTCGATGGTACCTTCAATCAAAAAGACTGGCGCGCCATCCGCAAGCAGTACGTCGTCCAGAAAAATTACGCGAGCAAGGAAGAAGTTTATAAGTCGATCCGACTGATGCTCAAAAATCTGGGCGATCCTTACACCCGCTTCATGGATCCCAAAGAATTTCGCGATCTCCAAGTCGAAACCTCCGGTCAATTAATTGGCGTCGGCATTCAATTGAGCCAAAACGAGAAAACCAAGAAGCTCGAAGTTATCGCGCCGATCGAAGATACTTCCGCTTCTAAAGCGGGGATTCTTTCCAAAGATATCATTACCAAGATCGATGGCAAAAGTACCGCCGGGATGGATGTCAACCAAGCCGTCCAACTAATTCGCGGGAAGGAAGGCACCAATGTCAAACTCACCATTTTGCGCGATAGTCGCCAAGTCCTCGAATTTAACCTACTCCGCCAGCAAATCGAGATTCATCCCGTCGAAGCCAAATATCGCCCCAAAGAACTCGGTGGCATCGGGTATATCCGCCTCAAACAGTTTAGTGCTAACGCTTCGAGTGAGATGGGTACGGCTATCCAAAAACTCGAAAGTCAAGGCGCGACTGGCTATATCCTCGACTTGAGATCGAATCCAGGCGGTTTACTCTACGGTGCGATCGATATTGCCCGGATGTGGATGGATGATGGCAAAATTGTCTCCACCGTCAACCGGCAAGGGACTGGCGACATCAGCAGTGCCAATCGGACTGCTATTACCAAAAAACCCCTCGTCGTCCTCGTCGATGGCGGTTCTGCTAGTGCGAGTGAAATCCTCTCTGGTGCCCTCCAAGACAATAAACGCGCCCAACTAGTCGGCATGAAAACTTTTGGCAAAGGGTTGGTACAATCGGTGCGCCCTCTCTCCGAAGGTGCTGGCATGGCCGTGACGATCGCTAAATATTACACACCTAGCGGCAAGGATATCAATCACGCTGGCATCAAACCAGATATTGAAGTCAAACTATCTAAAACGCAAATCCAAGCCTTGGTGAAGGATCGGGCTAAAGTAGCGACAGCTGCCGATCCCCAGTATGCCAAAGCAGTTCAAACCCTCCAAGTCGCGATCGCAAACAGTGGCGGTGCTGCCCAAAAAAAGTAACTGATGGCACGCCGACGGATCTCACCGCCGCGTCGTGCAAGCCAGGAGCAGGCTCTGATTGCGCGATCGAAACATCGGTGACTAAGCTGACAAATCGTTACTTATCCAAAGCTCTATATTACCTGTGGTTTAGTAACTAGCCCGCCGCGTAATGTCGATCGAGGATCGCGCTCCAAAAAATTTGTTTTCGATCTACAAACACGGTGGGACTCATCGTGTCTGCGCGTGGAGGCTTCGGGGATACCCAGCCATTGAAGCGTGAAAACCTTGAAGGAAGCCAAGCGAGCTTTTCGGGGGAAGCTTCCCCCGAAAACGTCGCGCCCCATCATACGCTCAAGCGTTGATGGTGGGTAACGTCACTAACTAGTGCTATTACAGGCGTTACTGGATTGATTTGTGAAGGTATAGCCCTCACCCCGCCAG
>NZ_JANPGM010000548.1:0-4930 GCF_031423935.1 Chamaesiphon sp. VAR_69_metabat_338 | reverse complement strand
GCGACGGCGACAGCGATGTTAATTGCACCAGGGTGATTGACACCAGCATCGTTATAGCTAGCATTCACCGTTGGATGTTTGGCGAGGGTGATGGCGACGGCTTTGGCTAGCAGTGCCGTCATGGTGACGCCTTTGGCTTTGACTTGCTTGTACAGCTTGTCTAGATGACTGGTTTCGATTGTATAGCCGACGCGGAATGTCGGTACCGATAGACTTGCCATCATGTTGCGATTGACGGCGGATTGGAACGTATTGAAAGGTACGACTCGTGGCGTACCAGTAACCATCGGCGGTGCGACTGGCGGGATGACAGCAGGAATGGCGATCGCAGTTGCTGGTGCGCTTTGAGTAGCCGCTACTACTGGTTTTCCGGCAGCAGCCCCGACATCGTCAGCGGTAATCCGACCGTTGGGGCCAGTGCCGTGGAGAGATTCGACGGCGACGCCATATTCTTTTGCTAATTTCCTCGCGCGGGGGGACACTACTGGTCGATCGCTTCTGAGGATGGTTGCGGCGGGGGCTACAGGGGTTTCTGCGGGTATGGCGATCGGCTTGACAGGCGCAGCACTAGCACCTGCGGCAGTTGTAGCCGCAGGTTGAGACTTCCCTTGCGCTTGCTGCTTGGCAGTTTCAATTTCAGCTTCGGTTTCAGCTACTAACGCGATCGCCGAGCCAACCGGCGCAGACTCGCCCGCTTGGACGATAATGATGGCAATAAAGCCTTCATAAAATGTCTCGACATCCATATCTGCCTTGTCGGATTCCACCACGACAACGATTTCACCTTTGCTGACTTTATCCCCTGGTGATTTTTGCCAGGAGACGATCTTGCCTTCAGTCATGGTGGAACTTAGAGCAGGCATGAAAACTTCGCGTATTGCCATGGGGAATCTTCTCGATCGAACAGATAGGTTTAGCTTGCGACTTTATATCTTAGCCTACGGGAGGGGATAGGGGATAGAGGATAGGGGCTAGAGATATGGATCGACTGGTAAAGTTGACAATCTTCTAACCATCCGAAACGTAGGATGGGGCGTACTGACGATCGCCCGCCATATTATCTCGGTTGCTAACTCTCTAGATCCCCCCTACTCCCTATCCCCTATCCCCTACTCCCTAACTTTAGATATTCCCCCGAATCTCCATCACTACTCCATCGTGCAGCAGGACTTCAACATTCATTTTGGAGATCAAATTGTCGCCAAGTTTAACTGAAAAGTAACCTTCGACTTGACCTTGGCTGACTTCCTGTTTGAGTTCGAGAAATTGAACTTGTTGAAGTTGTTGCAAAGCCATGTTTTTTTGTTCGAGCAGCTCGCTTTTTTGCTGATTGACTTGCGTTTGAATGCTCTCAATCTGCTGCATAACTTGTGGCCCAGGCGGCTGGAGGCTCTGCTTTTGAATTTCAGTGACTGCGCGTTGTCCCTGAATTTCTAGTTGTTGAAGTTGACCGTCAAGTTCGCTAATTTGGGTTTGTAAGAGTTGCTGGGTTTCATCTTTCCAGCGTTGGGTAACTACAGCTTTAATACTGACGACCCGTTTGAGCAATAATTGAGAGTCTGGTAGATCCATGATTTAGGTAATTTTGGTGACTAGTGGCTATTGGTTTAGTGGCTAGCGGCGTTACCCCATACCCTATTTCCTGTATGGCAATTCGCCTCAGGCTAGGCTTTGCCAGCGAACATTTCGTCAATCATACCGTGATACCGCTCCATCACAACTGGCCGCCGAATTTTCAGGGTTTGGGTCAAGAGGCCATTTTCGATGCTAAATGGCTCGGCGATCAACTCGATCGTGGCGATTCGATCGTCAACCCGATAACCGGGGCGGTTTTTGACTTCACGGTTGAGTTCGTCGCGAAAGAGATCGATGATTTGACTGTTATCGAGTGCTTTGGCGTATTCGCTGGGATCTTGAAAGTTTACGGGTAAGTTTTGGCTATCGGCCCAAGCTTGCAATGCTTCGGAGTTGGGGACGATGAGCGCGCCGAGCGACTTTTGGTCTTGACCGACGAGGACGATTTGACCGATGTAGGGACTACGCAAACAGGCATCTTCGATCGGGGTGGGTTCGATATTTTCGCCATTGCTGAGGACGATCGTATCTTTGGCACGTCCAGTAATTGTCAAGTCCTGATTGGCAGTTAGCATTCCCAAGTCGCCGCTATTAAACCAGCCGTCGGGATCGATCGCTTTGGCGGTAGCTTCGGGATCGCGATAATAACCCTGCATGACTTGGGGGCCGCGAATCAAGACTAATCCTTTTTGACCGATCGCTAGCGGCTCGCGCGTCTCGACATCGACGATTTTAATCTCGGTACCTGGTAGCGGCTTGCCTGAGGAGAGCCGCAGGTTTTGCCACGGACGGCGGACGTTGGTAATCGGTGCTGTTTCGGTCAAGCCATAGCCGACGAGGATATCGACACCAATAATCTCAAAAAATAGATCGAGATGCTTGGCGAGGGAACCTCCACCGCTGATGATATTTTTAATTTTGCCACCTGTCGCCGCCCGAATTTTGGCGTAGACAAGTTTATCGGCGATCGCGTGAATGGGAGCCAGCGCAGTCATCTGAAGGCGTGCAGTTAACTTTTGACTCAGTGTGGGTTCGAGACACTCCAAGCTCAAGCCTTGGACGATCCGCCGCGCTTCGATGTACTTTTTGCTGGCTGCCAAAAATGTCTCGACCAACTTTTGCTGACTGGGTGATTGGTCGCGAAATTGCTTCTGAATCCCCTCATAAATCGACTCAGACAGTCGTGGCACGGCCACGAGATATTCTGGCTGATATTCTTTCAAATCCTGCTTGAAATAGCGAATATTGGTGTAAGTCTGCGTACAACCTTGGGAAAGGAGATAGTACTCGACCGATCGTTCATAGACATGCCACGAAGGTAAAATGCTCAATACTCTAGAGCCAGGTCGGGCAGCAATCACTGTGCCACAAGTAGTGATTTGATGGAGGAGATTGCCATGTGAGAGCATTACCCCCTTGGGATTGCCAGAAGTACCAGAAGTATAAATCAGGGTTGCTAGATCGGTTTTCTCCAGCTTCACAGGGGTAAATTCAGCGGTGCGACCGAGATCGATCGTCTGACTAAAGTTGACGAGTTTGTAGGGGATCTCTAGATCGGTGTTTTCGTCAGATAGTAAAATAATTAATTTAATTGGCAAATTTGATAATAGATCGCTCAATTTTTTGAGCGTTTTGAGATCTTCAACTACTAAAGTTTGGGCTTGACTATTATCTAAAATCGAGAGCAATTCTTGAGGATCTGCTTGGGAACCACGTACCGCATTAAAAGCACCTGCCAGCATGATGCCCTGATCGGCAATCAACCACCGCGGACTATTGTCAGCAAACAGCGCGATCGCCTGACGCGACTGAATTCCCAGGCTTTGAATGCCCGTCGCGAATAGTTGAATTTGTGTTGCCAGCTCGCGATAGGTCAGGCTAATTTCTGGCTTGTTATGAGGTGCCTGTAATGCAACGACATCGCCACACTTAGCCGCGACGATCGGCCAGATTTCGGGGATGGAATTAATTTGGGTATAGTCGATCGTCTGACTGAGATTTTGCCGCTCTCGATCGGTTAATAAATAAGGATAGTTGTCAAAGTTAAAAGTTGTCATAATCGCACTCTACGCAAATTTCAATAATGCTAAACTGTGTGCAGTCGCAGCAGCTAGCTGTTTCTATATTTATAGATTAACTGGCGATCGATCCCGATCGATCGTCGATTGTGACAGAACTTTAGGTGGCTGAGTGTCGTGAAGCCACTGGAGGTTAGTAATCGCCCATCATATTCGCATCCAAACTAATGCACCAAGTCAAATCCTGTGGTTTTATTTTATTTCGCGGCAAGCGCGCACAGCCGCACAAATCGTTCTTGCTGATGAAACATCGCGATCGTTACGATTTACCCAAAGGACATATCGAACCGGACGAATCGGATTTGGAATGCGCCCTCCGCGAGACAAATGAGGAAACGGGCATTCCCGCCAGCGCGATTGAGATCGAGCCGGATTTTCAGTATCGATCGGTTTATTATCCGCAGTATGCCAGATACGACAATCAGATTGTCGAAAAGACCTTAATTATTTTTTTGGGCTGGGTAGATACACCAATAATTATTCCTTCCAGCGAACATCTGGGTTATGAATGGATCGATTGGCACCCACCCCACCAGATTCAGGTGCAAACGATCGATCCCCTACTTGCCGAGGTGAGTGCCTATTTTGGTTAGTGGCAGTTTTAAGTTCAAATCTATAATAGAAGGCAAAGTCGCAATTGCACCTTGGCATATTTAAGGAGAACTATCGATGGTGATTGCTGCGCCAGAACTCAAGTCTGAATTGCAGCCCGTGGGAGAGCAGCGCGTCGTGCTGCGCGGGTTATCTTGGGATGCCTATTTGCAGATCCTCAACGCGCTACCGCAGTCGCGTGGCTCCCGATTAACCTATGACGATGGAGTATTAGAGATTACAGTTCCGTTAGAAGTACATGAGTTTTCAGGTCGTTTAATCGAATGCTTTATCGTCACGTTAATTGAGATAACGGGACTGAAAATTAAGACAATGGGTTCGACAACGATGAACTACCCAAACCTTAAAAAGGGTGCAGAACCCGATAATGCTTATTACATCCAAAATCAACCTTTGGTGAAAGGGCGAAATGTAGATTTCAGCCAAGATCCACCGCCAGATCTAGTAGTTGAAGTAGATATTACCCACACCGATATTGCCAAAAATCAATTTTATGCCAGCTTAGGGGTGCCATAGTTTTGGCGGTTTAATGGTAAGGTGTTGCGGATTTATCAACTTCAGGAAAGTGTTTATGTTGAAGTTGCTGTTAGTCCAACTTTTTCCCAAGTACCAAAAGAACGTTTGTATACATTCTTAGAAGAGGCTAAAGAGGACGAAATCGAGGC
>NZ_JANPGM010000547.1:0-2082 GCF_031423935.1 Chamaesiphon sp. VAR_69_metabat_338 | reverse complement strand
GGCGAGAGCTTCTTCGACACCACCAACGTCGGTAGCCACGATCGCCGCGCCACACAACATCGCCTCGATCGCTGTATAAGGAAAACCTTCAGAAATACTCGACATCGCCACGACATCGGCTTCGCTATACACTCGCCAAGGTTCGCTGGTAAAGCCAGCAAAATTCACCGTGCTTTCTAACCGATATTCTTTAACCTTTTGCTGACAGCGATCGAAGTAATCTAGATCGGAAGGTTTGCCGTATAATCTAAATTCGACATCTGGAAATTTCTTGCGAACGATCGCCGCAGCTTCAATCAGGGTTAGTTGTCCTTTCAGGGCAAAAATTAGCCCGATATTTAAGACGACAGGATGAGAATTAGGCGGACGATATTGGGGCGTAAACTTTTGCGGATCGGCACCGTTATAGATAATTTTAATCCGTTCTGAGGTTACATCCCACCATTGTTCCCACCGGGTATTGTATTTACAAACAGGCGAGATAATATCAGCAAAGTGATAATTTAATTTGACGACTGCACTGACTAAATAATGCAAGAAGCGACGGACAAATACCGATCGAATGGAAGTTCGCAAATTGAGATACTGTTCGCGAATATTAATCCCATGCTCGGTGAGTAAATAGGGAATCCCATGTTTAATTTTGCCCACAACACCAGGTAATCCGCAATAACTAGCAGCCGACGAATGGATTAAGTCTACCGCTGGAATCGGGATATGGAGGGGAATACACAATCGATATAATAGCTTGAGCGTTTCGGCAATCTCATCAAGGGTAATCAGATCGGGTTTAACTTGTGACTGCCAAGCTGTAGTTACTAGTTGTTGAAAACATTGCCACACTTCGATCGACATCATGGTTTTGTGGTAGTCATAGCGTAGAAAATATTCATGCATTCCTACGAAAGTGCCGCCGAGCGTATCGATGTCCATTACATCCGGCAACAGAATTCCGGTTAATAATTTTGTGAATAATGGGATAAATCGTTGAGCGATAACACTACCAGTAGTGGCAATTTTGCTCTTGAGCGCGCGCGAAAACGGAAATCTCCATCCATACTCGATCGGGTCTTCCATGCCCCACAAGGGCACCTTGAACACTTGCGTGACATTGGTTGCTAAGTCGTACTGTTGAGTCAAATACGGGTTGGCGACGATCGCCAAAAGCTTGAAGTCTACCTCTGGCATCTGATGCGTGAGTTCGTGACACCAAGTACTTACACCACCACTCATAAATGGGTACGTACCTTCAGTTGTCATCAAAATGCAAGGCTTCATTTAGGGGGTAGGGGATAGGGGGTAGGAGATAGGGGGTAGGGGATAGGGGGTAGGGGGTAGGGGTAGAAATTGAAAGTTAACAGGACGCTTGCGTCCTAAAACCTATCTTCTCCCTATTCCCTATCCCCTACCCTCTATCCCCTATTTAGGAAAATACACCGTTCCAGTCTGACCGATCGGCATGGTAGGTTTGGGATTGGTAAATTCGACTTCGACATGTTGGGTCGATCGATCGATTGGTGGGGCAATATTAGTGACTAGAGCGGTCAATTCTTGACTATCGATGGCAGTACCCATTTTAACAAGGGCTGGTTGCCCGAGTTTTAATAATGCGACTTGTTGGGGTTCTAGATCGACACCGAGCTTGAGTTTTTGGGGATTGGCGATGCCGATCAATTTACTGCCAACAAAGATGCGATCGCCCACAGCGACCGGAATTTCGATCGCCATACCCGCAACTGGTGCGTTAATATTCACCGTCGTTGGTTCGAGAATGGGTGTTTTGCTCGCGATCGAATTAACGACCTTTGATTTTGCTGTTTGCTGTTGCAATTGTTGCAATTTGACACCGATCTGCTGGTAGTCTGACTGCGCGACTTGTAATTGAGATTGGAGCTGCTGGAGTTGTCCGGCTTGTTCTTTAATTGCGAGTTGTTGCTGGAGTTGAGTCGATCGAGTTTGGGCGGCTTGCTTGGAGATCGCGACTTGGGAGGTGGCAACTAAGCTATCGTAGTCCGATCGGGCGATATTTAGATCGGATTGCGCAACAGTCATCTCTTTTTTGGCTTGCTCTACGCGCTCGGT
>NZ_JANPGM010000546.1:0-3289 GCF_031423935.1 Chamaesiphon sp. VAR_69_metabat_338 | reverse complement strand
TTGTGAGACTAATAGATCTATTTTAGATAATAGATCTGAGTCGATCGTGATTGCGACTTTGTTAGTTGCCATAGATGGTCAGAAATCTAACGGTATGATAAATAATCATACCATTTAAAAGCTTTGTTGTCAATTACCGATCTTGAGATCGATCGAGTCTAAAGCCGTTCGCGTAGCGTCTCTGAAAGAGAATCGATCTCATATCGATCAAACTTAATATTTACCAAATTGTTTTCACATAAGGGTATCTTAGAATATTGTTATCGCAAGTAATTAGCGGGACATCATATCTTCTCGCCATTGCTACAATAATTCTGTCAGCAGGATCTTTGTGAAAGTCTCCAGGTAATTGGGTGCTGGCGATCGCGTCTTCTGGATTTAGTGTCTCGATTACTATCCCTGAATGACTTTTGGCTAGAGCATACCAATCATCGATCGATAATGGTAATGCTAATTTACCCAGACTAGATTTTACAGCTATCTCCCATACCGAAATAGCTGAAACCAAAATGCCATTTTGAGCTTCTTCAATCTCGATTTGTTCTCTAGCAGCATTCGATAATTGATTCGGATCGTGTAAAAGCCACAGCCAAACATGGGTGTCAATAATAATCATTCACCCAAAGCCGCCCACAGATCGGTCATTGGGGCATCAAAGTCAGGCTCGATCTGAATTGACATTCCGCGCAAGGGGTAATGTTTTTTGTCGTTTAACTTAGCTTCATTCTGCGTTGTGGCTGCGACTGGGTAGTTACTACCGAGGGAGCGGATAAAGTCTAAAAGGCTCAGTTGCATTGGTTCGGGGATTTTCTCTAGTTCCCGAACGATCGATTCTATCGTACTCATGATGTGATGGGGCAGATTGAATATGATTCAATTTTACCATTCTCACATTTAGGCAACAAGGATCGATCGAGACTAAAACCGATCGATCTCAGATCGAAAGCACCATCCACAGCGGCTAAAGTCATTTATAAGTTACCAACAGATCGATCGAGACTAAAACCGATCGATCTCAAACTCGCAAGCACTCAAATTATTAGCATTGAGACAAGACAAACCGAATAATTTTCTCTTTTCTCTTCTGAATTACTTCTTTACCCCATACGCCATCTTCAGGAACTAACTGTTGAATTTCTCTCTGCTGTTTATTATGAATATATGTTTCTCGCTTTTTTGAAAATGCAATGTTTCCAATTGCACAATTATGTGATTTAGACAATAACAGATAATTACCCAAGCAATTAATATATGTCTCTTGATATCCTATATCCATAGAATAGCAATCATAGCCTCTACCATAATGAGATGAAGTTGTCGGAGCGATATGCTCTAATTCAGGCTTTTCAATGCTATCGAATCGTGTAGGAGCATAGCCATTCTTACCTTCTTTCTCTAAATAAACCTCATACTTCCAGAGAATATATTTTGCAATCGAATTATTTAATTCACCTTGAAGAGATTGTTCTAATGACTCATTATTCCAGAACCACAATCGAGAATCATTTGAATACTTTAGAAGAGTTACTTTACCTACAATCGGGGCTATTTCCTTATTTAATGCAGTAAATTTCTCAAATACATCATCGATCCTTGATGTTAAATCAGCACGAGTTCCAATTAAACGTTTGCGAAGCACTAAACATTCTAAGGCTGCACATAACTTTCCTATTTCAGAAGATTCTAGCCCAAATTGATATGCTTTGATAACAAAGGGAATCGCAATAGTGATACCTGCGATACCTCCGAGCGTTACTAGAGAATGAATTGAAAAGTTTTCGCGTTCATCTTTGCCAAAAAAGGTAGATAGATGTTCAAAACTCATGCAAAGTGATTGCGTGAAATCTTTGATGAAATTAATCGAGTTATTTTCTGATAATTTCTTATCGATTTTATCTAACACATTAGTTTCCCAAAGAGAATTAAAATAGACTTTTAATGTATAAAGTAAGATGTCATCTTCGCCAATCTTATATTCTATTAACGAAATTGATTTGTAGATTGTCTCGAAACGATTCTTGATTTCTTCGATCAGAATATATTTCTCGTCATTTCCGTATAAATGCACTTGATACATAAATTTAGCTTTCACTATTTCCAAGCTAGAAGGTTTCTTGCCTCTATTATTTTGGAATATAAACATCTGAATAGCTTCAGACTCGTTCCTCACTAAATGAGTTGTGCAAGTTGATTCGCTAATAACGGAAAGCATTTTTTTTAAATATTCTTCCGATCCATTAGATATTTTGTCGCTGAAGAAATCAAAGCATTTTACAATACGACAAGCTGATTCAGTATCAAGTCCATTTCTATCAATTTTCGTTTTGTTTACCACATAATCTACGAATAATTGATTGTCGTAATCTACTGTAGAAAATCGTATTGTGTTGTGCCGTTTTACCATGTCTTCATAGCAAACCTCTTCATCTTCATCTAGATCTCTAATTGTTCTCAATTTCGAGAACAGCGCAGATAAGAAAATGACTATGGTTGTCAGTCGTTGTTGTCCGTCTATTACATGAAAGCTTGCTTTCTTTTCTTCAAACAGGAAATGACCAAAATAATGAGCACTAATCGCCTTACTTTTGCTATATTCTTGTAAATCTGTCAGAAAAACATCCGTATGAGTGTTGCTATTCGTATTCCCACCTGGAGTTTCCCAAGAATATGCACGCTGATAAGATGGCACAATTATTCTATTTCCTGCCATCATTTTTCTGATGGTTGTCGATGCTTCCATGATTAAAGTCAGTCGTGATATATACAGCTATAGTACCCAGAATTGTCTGAGACTATAGCTGTATATCGATTCCTAACTCCCCCCAATTCTCGCTACATCACGAGAATTTTCCTCAAAAGCGGCATTGAGCGCATCATCACCACTCAACCCCGAAGCCAGCGCATTCTGAATCGCTTGCAGCACCCGTTTATAGTCACGCGGCATCACCTTCACGAACTTCGGCACCATCTGATCCCAATTCGCCAGCACGGCGATCGCTTTCTGACTCTTGGTATATTGAGCGTGTTTGGAGATCGAACCCTTCAACTTCGCAATCTCTTCAGCATCACTCAGAGTTTCCAAACCCACCATCTGCGTATTGCAGCGCGTGGGGAAATCACCCTGCTCGTCGAGAATATAGGCAACACCGCCACTCATCCCCGCCGCGAAATTGCGTCCGGTTTTACCTAATACGATCACTTGTCCGCCTGTCATGTATTCACAACCATGATCGCCGATCGATTCCACGAACGCACTGACACCGGAGTTACGGACGCAGAACCGTTCGCC
>NZ_JANPGM010000545.1:0-5945 GCF_031423935.1 Chamaesiphon sp. VAR_69_metabat_338 | reverse complement strand
GTCCCACGAACTAGGTGATAATTGACTACATAATAATTGACAACCGATCGCCGCTCCCTACCATGCCAGATAATTCAATTGAATCCACACTTCAAGAAGATCGGCTATTTAGCCCCTCAGCAGAGTTTTCCCAAGCCGCACAGATAAAGAGCTTGGCAGAGTATGAATCTCTCTATGCTCGCGCTCAAGCCAATCCCGAACAGTTTTGGGCGGAATTAGCCGACAGCGAACTGCATTGGTTTAAAAAATGGGACAAAGTTTTAGATTGGCAGCCGCCATTTGCTAAGTGGTTTACCGGCGGTAAGATTAATATCTCGTATAATTGTCTCGATCGACATCTGACAACCTGGCGTAAGAATAAAGCCGCGCTAATTTGGGAAGGCGAACCAGGGGACTCCCGCACGCTCACTTACGCTCAATTGCATCGCGAAGTCTGTCAGATGGCGAACGCTCTCAAACAGATGGGTGTAATTAAAGGAGATTTAGTCGGGATTTACATGCCGATGATTCCCGAGGCCACGATCGCGATGCTGGCCTGTGCGAGAATTGGAGCCGTACACACCGTCGTCTTTGGTGGCTTTAGTGCCGATGCGCTGCGCGACAGATTGGCTAATGGTAAAGCTAAAGCTGTAATTACTGCCGATGGTGGCTGGCGCAAAGATGCCATTGTACCGCTGAAAATTCAGGTCGATAAAGCCTTAGAAAATAATGCCTGTCCGACAGTCGAAAAAGTTTTAGTCGTCCAGCGTACCAAGCAAGAAATCCCGATTATTGAAGGCAGAGATATCTGGTGGCATGAAATTCAACCTACTGTCTCCGCTGACTGTCCCGCAGCGGAAATGGATGCTGAGGATATGTTATTCGTCCTTTACACCTCGGGCAGTACGGGTAAACCCAAAGGCGTCGTCCACACCACAGGTGGCTACAACCTCTACAGCCACATCACCACTAAGTGGATTTTCGATCTCAACGATACCGACGTTTACTGGTGTACCGCCGATGTCGGTTGGATTACCGGACATAGTTACATCGTCTATGGCCCATTATCCAACGGTGCGACTGCCGTCATGTATGAAGGAGTCGCTCGTCCTTCCAATCCGGGCTGCATGTGGGATATTATCGAAAAATACGGCGTTACCATCTTCTACACCGCCCCCACAGCCATTCGTGTCTTTATGAAAATGGGTGAAGAATTACCCAATGCGCGCAATCTCTCGTCCCTGCGCCTGCTCGGTACCGTCGGCGAACCGATTAACCCCGAAGCGTGGATGTGGTATCACCGCGTGATTGGTAAAGAGAAATGCCCGATCGTCGATACTTGGTGGCAAACTGAGACTGGCGGCATCATGATTACCGCTCTCCCTGGCGCAATTCCCACCAAACCAGGCTCCGCCACTCGACCCTTCCCGGGTATCGACGCTGAAATCGTCGATCTCGACGGCAGTACCCTCCCCGCCAATAGTGGCGGCTACTTAGCGGTAAAATACCCTTGGCCGGGAATGATGCGAACGGTATACGGCGATGACGAACGTTTCCGCAAGACTTACTGGGAACATATTCCCCCCGTAGATGGCAAATACATGTATTTTGCTGGCGATGGCGCGCGGCAGGATGCCGATGGCTACTTCTGGGTAATGGGACGGATTGACGATGTGCTCAACGTTTCTGGGCACCGTCTGGGCACGATGGAACTCGAATCCGCTCTCGTCTCGCATCCTGCTGTCGCAGAAGCCGCTATTGTCGGCAAACCGGATGAAATTAAGGGTGAAGAAATCGTCGCCTTTGTAACTTTGAATAGCAATTTTGTCGGCGATGCTAGCTTAGTAAAAGAGTTGCAAAAACACGTCAGTATCGAAATTGGCGCGATCGCTCGTCCTGGTGAAATTCGCTTTACCGATGCCCTACCAAAGACTCGATCGGGTAAAATTATGCGGCGGTTATTGCGCGATTTAGCGGCAGGTAAGGAAGTAACTGGCGATACTTCGACACTAGAAGATCGCAGTGTTTTGGATAAGTTGCGAGGTACTGATTAGTCGATCGACAGTTTTGAGAAGATGAATATCGTTTAGATAAACACTCTCAACCCGCGTCTACGGGTTGCTTGTATTAACTACTAACCAAAAAGAGCGATCGAATATATTCGATCGCTCTGTTTTTGGATATTTAAAAGATTGTTACTTTAAATGGTCGGGAAATTCTTCCGATTTACAAAATTACGCACGAACTCTTTGCAGTGCTTGTAACTGGCATAACAATGTGTCAACTTCGGCTTGAAGTTCGAGAAATTTTTCTTGTCTGTCGGCTGGATATAGAGCCTTCATCAATTTAGCAACTTGCTGTTCGTGCTCTGAATTAGCAGATCCAACCGCGCGACTGGCGACGGCTGCTTGATTAGCATTTAAGGTTAGGGGGCTGAGGGACATATCTTTTGATAGTTATTTATACTTACTCACACTCCAGCCAATTGTAGCCCGAATTCCACAATTTTAGGGTTTTGGATGGTGGAGATTTCCGAACGATACGACCCAGCTAGATGTGGATTACAGATGTCTTGACGGGTCGATCGAGTGATTGTTCCAATCGGAGGGACGAGGGGACTGGGGGACTGGGAGAGCTAAGGGAAATGATGCTTGCTACCAAACCCTCTAATCGCGATCCACTATCCACTCTCTTACTATTCCCTATTCCCTATCCACTATTCCCTAAGACCTAAACATCCCCATCTCATGCTAGATTAGTGAAGCTTAAGGATCGGGAAAGTCTGGTGCGAATCCAGGACTGTGCCGCAACTGTGATGAAGCGCAAACGCTTCGAGTCAGAATACCGTGCTTTGAGCGTACCGAGGCGGTACTTACATTCACTATTTCCTTGCGTCGCATGGGGAAGGAGTTAGATTCAGTGTCCGTAGAAAGGTCGATCTGCCCAGATATTTATCATCCTGCGATCGCGCGTGATGGCTTGTTGACTCGGTTGCGCACTCCAGGCGGTGTATTGAATACAGTGCAATGTCAGACGATTGCCGAGTTATTGGCAACGATCGGGTTAGAGTACATTCAAGTTACCAATCGCGCGAACTTACAACTGCGATCGCTAGCACAAGATTTAGATCGAGATTTATTAACTCAATTAGCCGCATGTGGATTGGCTGGAAAGAACACTGCTGTCGATGGCATTCGTAATGTGATGCTCAGTCCGACGGCGGGTATCGATGCGGGAGAAATTATCGATGTGCGTCCGTTGGCAAATGCTTGGCTGGAATACTTAGATCTTCATCCCGAATTGGGCGAATTATCGAATAAATTTAGTGTCGGTTTTGATGGTGGTGGCAGCGTTAGCATTATCGATCGACCTAACGATCTTACGCTCTTGGCAATTAGCGATTCTCCGCTGGAGAGGCTACGCCAACGCGAATTTAGTCTGCATCTGGGCATCGGCGAACGCGGCACAGCACCGCAATCTGTGGGGGTCAATTTAACCACCGATGAGTGTCTGCCAATGTTAGCCGCGATCGCGCAGACTTATCGGCGGGGTATAGAAATCATTGGTGGCGATCCACGCCGGAAACCACGATTGCGAGATGTCATTCATTATTATGGTTTGGCTGAGTTTGGCGAACTAGTCCGACGAGAGATTGGGGGTTACAGCCATTTTATTTTTAAAAACCAGTGTGTCGATCGATCTTCAGTTCGGGTAAATAGCGATCGTCATTTGGGCGTACAGCAGCAACGTCAACAAGGTCGTTATTATCTCGGTGTCGTCTTGCTATTGGGACGATTGACTGGAGCGCAAATCGAGGGATTGGGATCGATCGCCGCACGGTACGGCAGTGGCAATATTCGCCTGACGCATTGGCAAAATGTCATCATTCCGGATGTGAGAGCGATCGATCTTCAGACGGTATGGGGATTAGTTAGCGATTTAGGATTGGTGCAAACCGCCACTCATCCGAGTAGTTTATTAATAGCCTGTGCGGGTGTGACTGGCTGCCAGTACAGTGCCACAGATACTCAAGCCGATGCGATCGCTCTATCTAAATATTTATCAGCACAATTCACATTCGATCGACCGTTGAATATTCATTTCAGCGGTTGCGCAAAATCCTGCGCTCAACACAATCTGGCCGATATTACCCTGTGGGGAGAGGTTGAAACTAGCACCGGACTTGGAAAGTATCGATTAGAAATTGGCGGGGGTAGAGCCGAAGTCGAACTGGAATCGAGCGATCTTTTACCCCCCGAACGAGTCCCGATCGCCGTCAGCAAAGCGATCGCGACTTACTACCAGCACAAGTTAGATCCCCAATCATCTTTCCCAGGATTTGCCAATCGCCAACGAGCGGACAAACAGCTTGCATCAAAACCAAAACATTAGTAGCAATCGATCGCAGAATTAATGTTTTATTAAGTCTATTTCTAATTTCCCGCTCCCCGCTCCCCGCTCCCAACTCCCAACTCCCAACTCCCAACTCCTTCATGTCATCCAAAATCACCATTCCCGCTCCCTTAAAGTACATCCGCGATGGGGCGGAAATTTATCGTCAATCTTTTGCCACGATTCGATCGGAAGCCCAACTAGATATATTACCAGCCGACTTCGATACTGTCGCCGTGCGACTGATCCATGCGTGTGGGATGATTGATATCGTCAGCGACTTAGATTACTCGATCGATGCCGTACGGATCGGTCGCCATGCGTTGGCAACTGGGGCACCGATTTTATGCGACGCGCGGATGGTAGCAGATGGCGTAACGCGCACGCGTCTTCCTGTCAATAATCAGGTGATTTGTACACTCCCAGATCCGCAAGTTCCCGCTCTAGCAGCCCAATTAGAGAATACGCGATCGGCTGCGGCTCTAGAACTGTGGCGACCGCATTTGGCTGGTGCGGTGGTCGCGATCGGGAATGCACCGACGGCACTGTTCCGACTCTTGGAAATGATTGACGAGGGCGCACCCAAGCCCGCACTGATTCTCGGATTTCCGGTCGGATTCGTCGGCGCGATCGAATCTAAAGCCGCTCTGGCCGCCGATAGTCGGGGCGTACCTTTTCTGACAATTCACGGACGACGGGGCGGTAGTGCGATGGCTGCTGCTGCTGTCAATGCACTAGCAACGGAGCAGGAATAATGGTTGCGATTCAGACGGGCAAATTATACGGAATTGGTGTCGGCCCTGGCGATCCGGAGTTATTGACCCTCAAGGCATACCGACTCTTGCAAGCGTCTCCAGTAGTCGCCTACCAAGCAGCAACCGATCGTCAAAGTGTGGCACGCGCGATCGTCTCACCCTATTTGCGTGGCGACCAAATTGAAGTCTGCTTCAATTTCCCCCGCGCTCTGGCTCCCGAAGCCGCATACGAATTGTATAGTGAGGCAATTAAACCGATCGCAGCACACTTAAGTGCGGGTAGAGATGTTGTCGTATTATGCGTGGGCGATCCGTTATTTTACGGCTCATTTATGTATTTATTTACCCGATTAGCCGATCGATTCATTACCGAAATCGTCCCAGGTATTTCTTCACCAATGGCCGCCGCCGCCGCGATCGGCACGCCGTTATGTTATCAAAATGACGTGTTTAGTGTCTTGTCCGGTACGCTATCAGCAGAAGCATTAACAGCACAATTAATCAATGCCGATGCGGTGGCTATTATCAAACTCCGCCGTCATTTTGACAAAGTTCGTCAGGTATTAAGCGAATTAGATTTATTAGATCGGGCTAAATATATCGAACGCGCTACGGCAAAGGATCAGCGGATTGTGTCGATCGAATCTGTCGATCCGAGCAATGTCCCCTATTTTGCGATGATTATCGTCCCCAGCAAAACCCAACTCTAAAAAAATCCCCTCCTGGGAGGGGTGCCTGAAAGGCGGGGTGGGTTCACCATCTTTGCTGCGAGCTACTAATTCCGAATGTGAAATCGCCAAAAAACTCCAGCAACACAAA
>NZ_JANPGM010000544.1:0-5313 GCF_031423935.1 Chamaesiphon sp. VAR_69_metabat_338 | reverse complement strand
GTCCTCGTTCAGGAAATCATGATCGTTACCCCCGCGATCTCTAACCTCATCCGCGAAGGTAAAACCGCCCAAATCTATAGCGCGATCCAAACCGGAGCCAAATTAGGGATGAACACCATGGAATCGATCCTCGCCAAGCACATTCGGGAAGGTACCATTTCCTTTGAAACAGGCATTGCCAAGTCCTCCCGACCAGACGAACTCCAACGTCTCATTGGCTCGACACCGATGGCAACGAATGGTCGGAATTAGGGAATAGGGAATAGATGATAGGGAATAGGGAATATTAATATTACCGACCCCCTCATCTCTAATATTTAGCCCTAACTCCTAACTCCTATAGCCCCTAATCTCTAACCCCTATTCCCTAGCCCCTATTACTATGCCCACTTTTATCGCTGAAGTCCGTGACTCCCAAGGGAACGTCAAACAAGAAAAAATTGACGCGCAAACAGTAGATTCTGCGCGGACAAAACTCAAGAAAAAATATCAATTTATTCAAAATATTCGCCCAGCCAGATCTTTTAACATCACCAAAATCGATCTCAAAGACATTGAAGCCGCGATCAATCCGGTGACAGTTAGGGATAAAGCGGTATTTTCGCGGCAGTTTGCAGCAATGGTCAATGCGGGGGTGGCAATGGTGCGCTGTTTGACGGTGCTCTCAGAACAGTGTAACAACCCTAAGCTGCGCAAAGTGCTCACGCAAGTCAGTGCCGACGTCCAACAGGGGATTAACCTCTCCGATGCCATGCGCCGACACCCAGACTGCTTTGATACGCTCTATGTCAGCATGGTACAAGCTGGTGAAGTGGGTGGGGTGCTCGATGAAGTCCTCAATCGGCTGGCAAAAGTGCTAGAAGATATGTCTCGTCTGAAGAACCAAGTTAAAGGGGCCATGGCTTATCCCGTTGCCGTCGGGATTTTGGCAATTTTAGTCTTTTTGGGGATGACAATTTTCTTGATTCCGGTATTTGCAGGGATTTTTAAAGGATTGGGTACCGAATTACCTGGCTTGACCCTGTTTATGTTGGGTGTCAGTGGTGTTTTAACAAGTTGGCTAGTGTTAATTCCGATCTCGGTGATTACTGGTTTGATTGTTGGCTACACTCAATATTACAAAACGAAAATTGGCAAACTCACGATGGATCGGTTTTTCTTAAAAATGCCGATTATCGGTGACTTAAATGAAAAATCGGCAACCGCTAGATTTTGCCGAATTTTTGGAACGTTAACTCGATCGGGCGTACCCATTCTCAATTCCCTCGATATCGTCCGCGATACTGCTGGCAATCAAGTAATTGCTAATGCGATCGAAAAATCCAAGCTGGAAGTCCAACAAGGGGGGATGTTAAGTAATGCGCTCCAACGCGAAAAAGCTTTCCCGTCACTCGCGATTCAGATGATTAGTATCGGCGAAGAGACTGGAGAATTAGACACGATGATGATGAAGGTTGCTGACTTCTATGAAGATGAAGTCGAGCAAGCTGTCAAAGCACTCACCAGCGTGCTCGAACCAATTATGATGGTTTTCCTCGCCGGTTTGGTGGCCGTAATCTTGCTATCGATGTATTTACCAATGTTCAAAGTATTCGAGAAACTTGGCTAAGATTTCGATCTCGATCGCTTAGACATGCAAGCGATCCTATATCCCCGACTTCTTGTCTTGCTGTCTTGACCCAAACACATGCGGAGGGAACCTCCGCGTGATTTGGGTCGCTATACCCTCGGGGAACCCGTAGACGAGAGAAGCGAGGCGTGTCGCAGACGGAGCGCGAGCCGCTGCTTGAAGAAGTCGGGGATATGTTAACAATACTCGATCTCTTTGACTAGCTAATTATTCACATTCTATAAGTTGCTTGCATTGATTGATGCCGCTTTTAATTACTCACCCTAGCCGCTCGGAGCATAGCCAAGATAATGTCTTCGATTAAACCATCAGATTACGAACAACTTTTAGCTCGATATAGCAATCATCATCAAGCAGTAGAATTGCTCAAACTATATCGTCCGTATCTAGAAATGATTCCGAGCATGAGAAGATCGGAAGAAAGTTTGATTACGATCCCTTTACCTGTTATCGAGCTGCGCAAAGTTGTATTAGGACAACAATTAAGTCAGTTTTCACCAGTTACCGCTACCGCTAAAACTATCCTATTACCCTGCGATCTGGCGTATCTAATGTGCGATCCGGAATGGAAAATTAAAATGGGTGGTGAGATTGTTATTTTTATCCATCGTCCCACAGAAGATCTATCAGATTTGCTCGCGCGGTGGCGGCAGACGCAGGTATTATTAAACAATGATTATGAATGGGTAATGCCCCAATATTACCAGCATATTATCGGGGAAGGTGCCGAACGTATATATCCATTATTCGTGTTATTGAGTCAGACACCCGCACGGATCGAACAGGGATTGACTGGCGCACACTTGCCGTTTGTGATTGCGCCAGTCGATCGATCGCCGCTGCCAGAATTAATTTTGCCCGAGCGCGGCACCGAACTATCGGATCTTTAGCGATCGAGATGTCGATAAGTAGGATCGAGATCTTGCGGATCGACACCAATTTGTTTGAGATAGTTATCGAGTATTGCTAATCTCCGCTCGGCAATTTCTGCCCGGTCGATCGATCGAGCTTGCTGTGCTACCAGCTCGCTATTAACTTTAATTTGAGCTTGCAGTTTTTGTTCGAGTTTTTTAATCATCGACCAAGCTTGGTCGGGATTAATTTCCGATTGTTTTTGTTGAATTTTTTGAGCTAGCGCGGTGGTGGGATGGCGATCGAAACTATCGATTGCAGGTAGTGGTGACGCCCCTACTTCTGTCTCAATTCCAGTTGTTTCCGCACGCTCTGACAAGTTCTGAGCCAGCCACAGCACTTTGTCATCTCGTTTGAGAATCAGTTGTCCGGCAATTGTTTTAATTGTAAAAGTACCAGCGGCAACAGTAATATTCTGGACGGGATACCAGCTACTTTTAAAGCTGACCAAGATATTCATATTAAACCGTTGTTTATCTTGAAATTTCTCGGTCGGCCACCATTTTTTCCACAATATTGCCGGATCGGTATTTAAAATTCGATAGCCAGCAGGGGTAACATAATGCTTGTATTCAATAAAACCCGCCCGACTGGCATCGCCAAACATCACAAAGTCACGATCGATTAATAAGCGATCGATTAAGTCTAAAAATGGTGAATTATGTTTGACGATCGCGGTTCTCGGTTTACTATCTAAGTACATAATCGCGATCGAATCGCCATTCCTAGCTAGCAGTTGGGACAGATTGCCACTCACTTCTAGCCGCAGATTGGCACTAGCCAACAGTTGATTGCTACCTTGAGCAAATTTTTCAATCAGTTTGTGGTCGTCCAAGTCGAAAATATTAGACATTGCCGATTTCTCGCTAATCATTTTAGTTAAGGTAGGTAAGGTGAATTAGGCGGCTAAAAGATCGATGATTAGTTAATTAATATAAGTCGTAACAGTAGGATCTCTCCATAACTAATTACGTGCTAGATTGTCCAGCGATCTCGATCGCACTTTTCGAGCGATCTGTGACATACCGAGCGAGTATTTGCATCAATCATAACTGAGGGATCGAGCGATTCGTATCCGACAAAAGTCGGAGATTTAGTCTACTTACTATCCCAGAAAACCCCAGCGAATCGATATGTCAAGCGAGATTATTCGATCGGTAGTACCACGATCGCCTGAACTAGTGCGAGTGTTAAGGATAATGGCCGACTGCCAGTTGCGCATCTCTAAAAAAAACCACTTTACTGGGATTCAGGTAAAGTGGTTGTCGAGCTAGAGCGACTAATCTAATTAAGAGCCAGCCAATACTTGTGCTGGCTGGGTCGCTTCTCGGCGACCAGTTTCGCGATCGACAATTTTGCGGAACTCCTCCCCATCGATCGTTTCCTTATCGATTAAGATCTCCGCCAAAATATCCATCAACCAGCGATGGGACTGGAGTAGATCCAGGGCTTGCTGATAGCATTCCTTAACAATTTTCCGCACCTCGCGATCGATTTGAGCGGCGACAATTTCTGAGTATTCTTGATGCTCGGTGTCCATAGCCACCAATCCGAGTTCGGACATGCCCATTTGCGCCACCATCCAGCGGGCAATTTTGGTGAGGCTTTGGATATCGCTACTCGCCCCCGAATCGACCTCATCTTTACCAAAGACAATTTCTTCGGCAGCACGTCCGCCCAGTTTGACGGTAATCATTGCCCGCAACTTGGCACGACTCTCCAACCCATGTTCTTCGTTAGGTGTAGACCAAGTCAGCCCGATGGCGCGACCGCGCGGTAAGACGGTAACTTTCTGGAGTGGGTCGTGTTCGTCGAGCAAGGTGATGAGCAGGGCATGACCGATTTCGTGATAGGCCGTCATGCGCTTGAACTTGCCATCCATCACGACCTTACCTTCCATCCCCGCCATCACCCGATCGATCGCATCGTCAATTTCGCTAATCGTGATCGCGTCTTTGTGGCGACGGGCGGTGAAGATTGCGGCTTCATTTAATAAATTGGCTAAATCTGCACCGGTAAAGCCAGTCGTCCGGCGTGCTACTGCTTCAAGCGAGAGTTCGGGATCGACTTTCTTATCGCGCACGTGGACTTTTAAAATCGCCAACCGACCTTTGTAATCGGGCGGATCGACTTGGACTTGACGATCGAACCGACCCGGACGCAGGAGCGCGGCGTCTAATACATCGGGACGGTTGGTAGCGGCGATGATAATTACGCCATTATTGCCCTCAAATCCGTCCATCTCAGTCAGCAATTGATTGAGGGTCTGTTCGCGCTCGTCGTTACCGCCACCGATGCCGACGCCCCGCTGACGACCCACTGCATCGATTTCATCGATGAACACCAAGCAGGGCGCATTTTCTTTGGCTTTTTTAAATAAGTCGCGGACGCGGGAGGCACCCACACCGACAAACATTTCGACGAATTCCGAACCGGAAATACTAAAGAACGGGACGCCAGCTTCACCCGCGATCGCTTTAGCCATCAATGTTTTACCAGTTCCGGGCGACCCTACCAACAGGACGCCTTTGGGAATCTTCGCGCCAACAGAGGTAAACCGTTCGGGTTCTTGCAAGAACGTCACCACTTCTTGAAGTTCTTCTTTGGCTTCTTCAATGCCCGCCACATCGTCGAACATGACACCCGTTTTTGCCTGCATCTGAAAGCGAGCGCGGGATTTGCCAAAACTCATGGCCTGTCCGGACGCATTGCCCGAGCGGCGGATAATCGCCGAGAGTACCGTAATTACGAATACCAAGAGCAACACGTTG
>NZ_JANPGM010000543.1:0-8638 GCF_031423935.1 Chamaesiphon sp. VAR_69_metabat_338 | reverse complement strand
CGATCGCAAAAGGGCTTTTCAAACATTTTCTATCGAGCAAATAGCTGGTTTATCTCCAAACTTTAAGATTCAAAATACCGATTAAAAACTATGAAAATCTCATGAAAATCGTTCAGATAGTTACTCAAATGGAAGCAGGTGGAGCGCAGCGGGTAGCAATGCTCCTCGATCGCGCCTTGCAAGATCGCGGCTACGATACCGAAGTCTGGTTTTTGTATCTCAAACGCCCGACTTACCAGCAGGTGCCGAATGTCCGAGTTTTATTCCCGCATCAACCTACTGGGATCGATTACGTCAAGATTGCCTTCTCGCTGCGGAAATTGCTTCGCGAGGTGCGACCCCAGGTGGTCATTACCCATACGCACTATGCAAATATTTTGGGTTTGTCGATCGCCAAATTCTGCGGGATCGCCCAACGCATCGCCGTGCAACACAATCCCGTCCACACGTACCCCAAAATTGCCAAGTGGATCGATCGAATTTGGGGTACCACTGCTGTGTATTCAGGCAATATTGCTGTCTCTCAAGTGGTCATCGATTCAGTTGCTAACTATCCCGTGGCGTATCGCAACCGGCTCCAGAAAATTTATAACGGGATTCCGCAGTTAACTCGCCAGCACTCGCTGTTGGAAGTGCGCGCGCGGTGGCAGCTACCTGCCCACGCACCATTACTAATCAATGTCGGTAGATTGGCACTGCAAAAAAATCAAGCCATTCTCATCGAAGCACTGCTCGATCTCCCGGATGCGCACTTATTGTCGATCGGCGACGGCGAGCTGCGAGCGACTTTGGAAACCAAAGTCGCCGGATTGAATCTCCAATCCAGAGTGCATTTTATCGGTGAAATCAAATCTGAAGATGTTTTAGATTTGCTGTGCATCTCAGATGTATTTGTGTTTCCGTCATTATATGAAGCCATGCCGATGGCTTTAGTCGAAGCAATGGGTTTGGGCATCCCGATTGTCGCTGGCGATATCCCCGCGATGCGGGAAGTTTTGGGCGATGCGGGACTGTTAGTACCTTCAGATAATGCCCCAGCCATCGCCCAAGCCGTGCGCCGGGTGCTGGACACGCCGGAGCTAGCAGATCGCCTGCGTCAAGCTGCCTTCGATCGTTCGATCCAATTCTCAGTAGAAAAAATGGCCGCGTCTTATGAACGACTCTTTCAATAAAGCTCATCCGCCTTCAGCAGTCAAGATCTTGGGTGTCACCGTAGATCCGTTAACGATCGCCCAACTCAATGACACGATCGCCCAAGCGATCGATCTCCAGCAAAAATGGATTATCGCCAATCAAAATTTACATAGTATTTATATCTATCATCACGAATCGAAAATGCGCGCATTTTACGATCGGGCAAAATACATCCATATCGATAGTATGGCGATCGTCTTGTTGGGTAAATTATTAGGCTTGCCACTGCAACGCGACCAGCGAGTCACGTATGTAGATTGGACGAATCCCCTGATGGCTGTCGCGGCCGAACGTGGTTGGCGGATCTTTTATCTAGGGTCGAAACCAGGTGTTGCCGAACGCGGCATCGCTATCTTGCAAGAGCGATTTAAGGGCTTACAAATTACCGGAGCCAATGGTTATTTTAATAGCGATGTCGATAGCCCAGAAAATGCCCGCATTCTCGATCTAATCGATCGCTATCAGCCTCAGATCGTGATGGTTGGCATGGGAATGCCGCGCCAAGAGTACTGGATCTTGAATAATCTCGATCGCCTAAATGCCAACGTCATTTTGCCTTGTGGCGCAACGATCGATTATGTCGCGGGCGCAGTTCCCACTCCACCGAGGTGGGCGGGTAAAATTGGTCTAGAGTGGCTCTTTCGGCTTGTTGCCGAACCTAAACGATTGTGGCGCAGGTATCTGCTAGAACCTTGGTTTTTGTTGAGACTACTATTAATCGATGGATTTAAAAAACTGACATCGCGTTAATTAATCAATTCATGCTCGAAATTGCTATATAGTTCCATTCTATTTATTTCGGTGCGTTACGCTTATGCGCGTCAAGACAAGGCAACACACCCTACGAGATCTATGAAACTTGTTAAAATATCATCGAGAATTTCTACCAATCTATTATCTAGAAGACAAGCTTTAAAGCTCGGTACGCGGGCGATCGCGACCTTGGCGATGTTGTTACTAGCTAAATTCCAGGTGTTGAGCTACCTCATTTATCCATTTACAGATGTAGCCTTAGCAAAAACGAAAATCAACCGCACTTTTAGGGTGTCAGGTAAAAGTTCGCTCAAAAAAAGAGCAAAGGCAAAAGGATTGATGTATGGAGCTTTTCCCCAAGTTGGTTCCGATGTGTTCGATCGAGATCCCAAATGGAAATCGATCTTTGTCAGAGAGTGTGCGACGCTCGTCGCTGGCTGCTACTGGGATCAAACTCGTCCGAGTAGCACTACCTTTGATTTTCAAGAAGTCGATCGGATCGTGAAGTTTGCAGCTAGCAACCGGATGTTGGTACGCGGACATCCCTTAGTTTGGCACTTGGCTACCGCCAACTGGATGAAAGACACAATAAATAAGCAAAATGCCACCCAAATATTGACCGACCACATTCAAACTGTGGTCAAACGTTATGTGGGCAAAATCCAGTCTTGGGATGTAGTTAATGAAGCCATCGATGTTAAAGATGGCAGATCTGATGGCCTCAAAAATATCTCATGGCTAGAATTTCTAGGCCCAGATTACATCGATTTATCCTTTCAGATTGCGGCGCGAGTCGATCCCAAAGCTTTACTTATCTATAACGAACAAAATCTCGAATATGATGAAGTTCATCAAAGAGCCACACTTAAGTTACTACAACAGCTAAAATCAAAAGGTACGCCAGTACATGCACTGGGAATTCAATCTCACCTGCGCGGTCATCGTCAGGATTTCAATCCGATAAAATTTAGAAAATTTCTCAGGAAAGTAGCTAATCTGGGATTAAAGATCTTAATTACCGAACTAGATGTCGTAGACCAAGAATTACCTATAGATGTCAGCAATCGAGATCGGACGATCGCGGCAACATATGAGGACTATCTCAATGTCGTTTTATCGGAAAAAGCAGTAATTGGGGTAACTAGTTGGGGTTTAAGCGATCGCTATACATGGTTGAATGAATATTTGCCTCGTCCAGATCGATCTCCGTCGCGACCGTTACCTTTCGATCGCGATATGCAGCCTAAATTGGCATGGAATGCGATCGCCAGAGCTTTCGATCGCGCACCAAAACGCTAATTAGCAGTTACCGATCGAGCGATGTAGTTGTTGCAAACCTCAAGCTGATTTGCAATCGAGCTATGAGCAACCTTATGTTAGTTGAAATCGATCTCGTGAAGGCGATTGCCAAGATGAAAACTCAACAACTGAGATCGATTCAATATCTAAGAGGTATTGCGGCTCTCTCTATCGTATTTTTCCATGCCAAGGAGCAGTTTCCTGGCTTCCAAGCGATCTTTCCGAGCAATTTTAGCTCTGCTGGTGTAGATATATTTTTTGTCATCAGTGGCTTTATTATGGTGTTTATTACCGATAAAGGCGATCGCGATGTTCCGAAATTTATGTGGAATCGCATCATCAGAGTTGTGCCACTTTATTGGTTCTACACTTTACTAACTGTATTTGGATATACGATTGCTTCAGGATTATTTCGGGATAATGCACTTACCTTCGATCATGTCATCTTGTCAATGTTATTTATCCCCCATTACAATCCAGAATCGATGACGATCCTGCCGTTTGTTAAAGCGGGCTGGACATTAGATTACGAGATGTTTTTTTATTTTGTCTTCGCAATGTCGATGCTAATTAACGATCGACATCGTATCTTTTTGACTTGCTCGTTTTTAGTATTACTAGTAACAATCGGTGTTTATCAATTTCCCTGGCTGCCAGCAGAACTTCAATTCTATGGTAACGATATTCTCCTAGAATTCGTGGCGGGGATGCTGCTATGTCGCTTTTATCAAACAGGAAATTTGCAACCCGTCCGTTTTATCCAAATTTGCTTATTAGTTATCGGAATTTTGACGATTATCGTTCAACCACCAGCGGAAGTACTGGTTTGGCGATCGATTAAATTTGGCATTCCGGCTGTCTGGCTCGTTGCCGGAATGCTATCATTTGAAAGATTCATGCCCGAATTACGATTGCCGTTACTACTCGGCAATGCATCTTATTCAATTTATCTATCTCATTTTATGGGGATTGCAATCTTACGATATTTATATCCCCGTCTGGGCATTCCCACAGCAGGATTATTCAGTACTTTAGCATTTGTATCGATTTCCCTAATAGTCGGGAGTCTCTGTGGGATTATTTCGCATATTTGGATTGAAAAGCCGTTACTAAAGTTCTGTCGCAATCTCCGTAAATAATTGCGCTCGGATTGGGCGGCGCGATCTAAAGTCATCGATCGAGCACAAGCCGGATCGACTTTCTTCAGCGCGATCCCAAACTTCAGTGGGTGTCTCGATCTTCAATTCTACCGATCGGACTAATCTAGATTTTGCGCCGATCCACAAATTTGAAATCCAGTTGGTATCGCCATCGACAAATCGCGAAAAGGAGTGCTACTATATCCTCAATTAGACTTAATTCTTCCCTTTCGATGTCAGTGTTTTGGCGGATTTAATCTGGCAGATATTTGATACAATAGTTTAGATTAATAAATTTATTAACCCGATCGTTTTCAGATTAACATAATTTTGCAATCTACCTTATATCCAGCCAATCTTAGTCGTTATGAACGCACTAACGATCGGGAAGTCTAAGAGCTGAATGAGATGGAATTACAGGTTGAGGAAATGTCGCCGCCAGAACATCGTCACATTGTCGGTATGCGGATCGATGCCACTAGTTATGAAGATGCCACGGAACGGATCGTAACTTGGGCAAAAGCAAAAGTGGGCAAACGCGTGTGCGCGGCCAATGTCCATATGGTCATGGAAACATACGATAATCCCCAATTTGCCGATGTTGTCAATCATGCCGATTTAGTTACTCCCGATGGGATGCCATTAGTATGGGGTTTGCGCGCTCTGGGTGTCAAAGCTGCCGAGCGAGTTTGTGGGCCGTATTTAACGCTGAGTGTCTGCGCCGCCGCCGCACGGATGAAATTACCGATCGCGCTCTATGGTGGCACCGAGCAAAGCTTAGTTGACTTTACTAATTTTTTGGGCGCGAACTATCCAGGCATCGAAATTGCCTGTCAGATTTCACCGCCGTTTCGCGAACTCACTCCCGCTGAAGATGCCGCCTACACCGCACAAATTGTCGCCTCAGGAGCGCAAATTCTGTTTGTGGGGATTGGTTGTCCGCGCCAAGAAATCTGGATGGCAGCACATCAAGACCGCATTCCAGCAGTGATGCTGGGGATCGGTGCTGCGTTTAATTTTCATTCTGGGCATGTCAAACACGCCCCCAAATGGATGCAGATCGTCGGGTTAGAGTGGTTGTTTCGACTAGTCATGGAACCCAGACGGTTATGGAAGCGTTATCTCAAACAAAATCCGCGCTTTGTCTTTTTATTCTTGAAACAACTACTCAAATTGTAGGGATTTAAACTAGCCAGTAATTTGGCAGTGTTAATGATATTGAGCTAGTCACGATCGTGCTTGGTTAACTTCGACTTGTAGTCCAATATTCCTCAGCAGTGAAATCTAATGGACAGTACTTGCAAGTGCTGTCAAATCTGTTTTGGTGGCAAGCAAAGTGCCACTAGGCTCGATCGCCAACTTAGCTAAAAGTGCGATCGATATCACTGACGATCGCGTGCCAACATGATAAAAGATCGATCTAATAGTTACAAAATATAGTCCGATCGGACATCGCTTTTCTGACTTGAGAGCAAGTGCTTTGGCGGAGTTAATCTCGTAGTTTATTGATATAATTGAAAATCATATACATAATTTTATGGAATCTCAAGAATCTATTGACTTAAGTTTAAGTCACTATTTAGTAGCAGTAAAACGGCACTGGATTCCTGCCGTTAGTATTTTTGCTGCTACATTAGCATTGAGTATTGTGGGAGCTTCATTATTAAAACCCACTTATCAAGCAGAAGGGAAATTATTATTCAAGAGTCCAACATATAAAGTGATCGGCCCCAACCTCGTGCCGACTAGTATGGAAGGCGGCGAATCCGGTGACTTGAAGTCGCTGGTATCGACTCAAAACCCAATCAGCACGCAAATGGAGGTGATTACTTCTAGACCGCTATTACAGAAGACGATCGACCGACTCCAACTCAAAAATGAGCGCGGAAAATTGCTCGAACCGAGCGAACTACAAACAGGTTTGACATCTAAAATTGTTGGTGGTGCCGATATTCTCCAAGTTAGCTATAAAGGCCGTAGTCCTCAAGATGCCGCTAATGTAGTTAATACACTCATGAATATTTTTCTGGAAAATGACATTCAGATCGGTAGATCTGAAGCAGAAGCCGCTCAAAAATTCATGAACCAGGAATTACCAAAAACTCAGGCTGCGGCCAATGAATCAGAGATCGCCGTCCGTAAATTTAAGCAGCAAAATAAGATTGTCGATCTGGTGGAAGAGGCCAAGTCGGCTGTGAGTGTGATTGGAAATTTAGACACTAATATCAACTCAATTCAGTCAGAATTAGCGCAAGCAAATGCTCAGAATCAAGAGCTACAAAAAAAAATCGGACTCAATTCGCAAGAAGCTTTAGTTGTCAGCGCAGTCAGTCAATCGCCAGCAATTCAAGGAATTATCAATCAGATTCAAGATATCGATCGTCAGCTTGCCACAGAAAGCAGCCGCTTTTCTGAGAACAATCCCCTGGTGATCGTGTTGAGAGAAAAGAAAGCTAAGTTGACAACTCTATTACAACAACAAATCGGTCGGACGATTGGCGAGCGAGCGCAGATCCCGCAAGGCTTATTAAAAATTAGCGAACTCAAACAAAATCTGATCGCCGATCTGCTCAAAGCTGAAGTGCAACAGATGGGGTTGGCAAAAAAACTGGCTTCATTACAGAACTCGCGTTCTGCATACGAAAAAAGAGTGAGTGTGATTCCACTGCTATCGCAAAATCAACATCAGCTAGAGCGGCAACTCGAAGTATCTCAAGCGACATATCAAGGTTTATTAAAAAAATCACAAGAGCTGCAACTAGCAAAAAATAAAAATATCTCCAATGCCAGAATTGTTTCTAATGCGGCGATTCCGGAAAAACCAGAGATGAGTACCCAAACGATCGTCAAAGTTTTGGGTGGACTGCTGGGTGCCTTATTTGGCACTGGCGCGATCGCTTATCTAGAAAGCAAAGACAAGTCACTTAAAACCGTTAAAGAGATCGACAAGGTATTTGGCTATACATTGCTCGGAGCGATTCCTGCCGATCGAAAACGCAAACTCCGTCCGCGCAATCGCCAGCCAGTATTCACCTCACTGGAAGTTGCTGTAAGAGATACACCGCAGTCATTGACTAGCGAAATGTCGCGATCGATTCAAGCCAACCTCCGCTTTTTGAGTACCGATCGCACCTTAAAAACGATCGCCGTTACTAGTGCGGTGGCTAATGAGGGCAAATCGAAAGTGGCAGCCAATTTAGCAGCCGCGATCGCCGGACTCGGACAGCGGGTATTATTAATCGATGCGGATCTCCGCGTACCCACTCAGCATCGCTTCTGGAAACTGCCCTTGAAAAAGGGGTTGAGCGAAATACTTGCGACCAAATCTAAGTTTAAGCTCCAGCAGCTATCCTGGACGGTGATGGATAATCTCGATATCCTCACGGCAGGAGCTAAACCGCCTAATCCGCTAGCTTGTCTGGAATCCCCTTATCTAGGGTTCTTGTTGGAACAAGTCAGCGAGCTATATGATTACGTAATTATCGACACGCCGCCGATCTTGGTCGCGAGCGATGCCCTGACGATCGGTCGGATGACTGATGGACTGCTGCTAGTGTCCCGTCCGGGCATCATCGATGTCAATACCGCTCGTGCGGCGCGGGAGAAACTAGCAATGTCCCATTGTGAGGTATTGGGATTAGTCGTCAATGGGGCGATCGCCAAATACGAAACCGAAGATCTCTTTGGCACCACCGAACAATACTACAGTGTCGAACCAGAGACGGAAGCTCCGTGGGTGGATTATATGACCCAACTAGGTGAGACGATTGCCGATCGCACCGGACAGGATACCAAATTCACCGACTCTAACACTCCAACGACGATGTTAGGGCGAGGGGATCGATCGAGACGACGCGATCGCTAACAGCCGTTGGAAGTCAGTCGAGCGGCGTATAATGAAGAGACTTCAAACTCTTAATCTTTATGCGCGTTCGGGTAATTGGTGGTGGTTTAGCAGGTACCGAAGCAGCTTGGCAAATTGCCCAGGCTGGCGTACCCGTGACTCTGTACGAGATGCGACCCCAGACTTTAAGTCCCGCCCATCATAGTGAAGAATTAGCCGAACTAGTCTGTAGTAACTCCTTTGGTGCCCAATCGACCGATCGAGCTGCGGGTTTATTACATGAAGAATTGCGCCGGTTGGGTTCGATTATCATCCACAAAGCCGACCATCACGCCGTTCCGGCTGGGGGCGCACTGGCAGTCGATCGCGGCCAATTTAGTAGCGACTTGACCCAAACTTTAGCCAATCA
>NZ_JANPGM010000542.1:0-1585 GCF_031423935.1 Chamaesiphon sp. VAR_69_metabat_338 | reverse complement strand
CTTTAACAGTCATCATAAAGCCTTTCGTCTTCTAAACTGTAGCTATTTAGGAAGGCATCATGGGTGCGAGTGGAACTAATCGAATTAGGTTGATTGGTTGTTCGATCGATTAAATCTAGCACATCTTGTTCGACAGTGCGTGAGGGTAGGGAATTGAGAACATCTCGATCTGCTAAGTCAATAATTTCTGAGATGTATTGACGGACTCGATCGGATATTTCTGGCTTCCACTCTTGCAATTTAATTCCCAGTCTTTCAGTCAGGGCATCCATCAGTATCTCCATTGCAGATGATGGGACATTTCTATTTTGCCAAGTTTATGACAGCATAACAAGTAAATTAACGTAAGTTCTCGATAAGGAGAATTTATTTGCTCCGTTCCAACACCGCCCTGAACTATAAGTTCGGGCTAATAGCTCAAGTTCTCTGAAGAGAACTGCCAAATTATTTAGTTCGTTTTAACGAACTTCTGCTGTCAGCCCCAAATTCATTTGAGGGCGGTGCATGAGCGAAGCTAGAAGTTACCGAGAGAAGGACAAGGTTAAACACATCACCAATCCGAAAGACTCGATCGTTCCGATTGGTGAAATGAGAGTTCTAACTTCCCCCAATTCGCGCCACATCGCGGGAATTCTCCTCAAAAGCAGCATCGAGAGCATCATCACCACTTAACCCCGAAGCCAGCGCATTCTGAATCGCTTGCAACACCCGTTTATAGTCACGCGGCATCACCTTCACAAACTTCGGCACCATCTCATCCCAATTAGCTAGAATTGCGATCGCTTTCTGACTCTGGGTATATTGGGCATGTTTCTCGATCGAACCCTTTAACTTCGCAATCTCTTCAGGATCGCTCAGAGTTTCCAAACCCACCATCTGGGTATTGCAGCGCGTCGGGAAATCACCCTGCTCGTCGAGGATATAAGCCACACCGCCACTCATTCCCGCTGCGAAATTGCGTCCGGTTTTACCCAGAACGAGCACTTGTCCGCCTGTCATGTATTCACAGCCATGATCGCCGATCGATTCTACAATCGCACTGACACCAGAGTTGCGGACACAGAACCGTTCGCCTGCCATGCCGTTGATGTAGATTTCGCCGCTGGTGGCTCCGTAGAGAGCGACGTTGCCGACGATGACGTTTTCGGCGGCGATGAAGGTGGATTTAGGTGAGGGGTAGAGGATAATTTTTCCGCCGCTGAGTCCTTTGCCGATGTAGTCGTTGGCATCGCCTTCGAGTTCGAGGGTGACTCCTTGGGGGATAAATGCGCCGAAGCTTTGTCCGGCACTACCTTGGAATTTGAGGTGAACGGTATCTGCGGGGAGTCCGTACCAGTGGTTTTTGGTGATTTCGTTACCGAGGATGGTGCCTACTGCGCGGTTGACGTTGCAGATGGGGAGGGTGGCTTTAGTGGGTGTGCCATCAAGAATCGAGTCTTTGCACAGGTCTAATAAAGTAGTAAGATCGAGCGATTTGTCAAGTCCACGATCTTGGGTAATTTGTTGATAACGTCCGACTTCTGCGCCTGCTTCGGTTTGTTAGAGCAGGTTTGAGATGGCAGACGCGCATCATAATACAGCCGAG
>NZ_JANPGM010000541.1:0-1954 GCF_031423935.1 Chamaesiphon sp. VAR_69_metabat_338 | reverse complement strand
AACTGCTCGCGATCGCCGATGGATATCTAAATCTATAAGGCAAAGCTGTTGAAGATCGAGCCTGGAGCGTAGCTAAATTTATGGCTCTCTCCATTGGATGATAGTTCGATCGATCGTTTTTAGCTGTCTGCCTTTAGAGAGAGAAGCAGCTAATGGCTGCATTTATTTGCACATCGAGTGCGATGTTTGCCAGCAGAATACCACCAAAGACAGTAGGTCTTAGGCTTTAGGTTTTAGGCGGTAGTTAGAGAGTAGAAGATGGATTTTGGAATAATCCTCTATTTCCCGTCCCCCAGTCCCCGTCACCTCATCTCGATCGATCGAATTACCAAAGTACAGAAACAAGCATAAGTAAAAAAGCTGCTGAAAATTGTCTTGGGGATCTTGACGAGTATCGGCGGCCTTTTGGATGTGGGCGCGATCGCCATCACGGCAATCGAATTCCGTGGGACAAACTCGATCTCACCGCTCCAGATCGCGAACGAGATCGATCGTAATCGATCGATTATCACCAGCCAAATCCCGCTATACCGATCGATAAAAAATTAGCGATCCCCTAAATTTCACAGCTATCTATCTCTATCCAAAGGTGTAGATAATATTCGAGATTGGTGCGCGTCTAGTTGGAGATCGAGTCTTAAATAAGCGATTCAGATCGATCGATCTCTCAAGGCGATTAGCTTACCACGGCGGAGATCGCACCGATTTTAATAACTCTTACCATTGACGGATTTAATTACGATTTTTTTTACTTAAATTTGAAACATCCCAGTAATCTTGCATTAACTTATCGCAGTAATAGGCAGGTACTACTCGATCGGTTGAGGTATCGAATTGGCAGATTACTAATTGAATTTATGAGGACTCTTAAATGGCTGGACAAATATGTTGGATTCCTAAATTTGGCTCTAATGGTACCCTCTCACTATATCTACGCCTAGAACCTTACCACCCCTGGAAAGCCCACACAGCATTCCCACATTTATGCGTTGCGGACTATCTGATTCCGGGCGGCTCGAAAGGCTGGGCAACTTGTCAAAAACTCTTGGCTGCTGGCTGGACGATCGTGCCAACAGAGCAAGCCCGTAAATCTTTTGAAGCACCCGTTCGTACCATGGCGAGTATGGGTAACGGCGATGCACTTGCAAGTTAATCGTCGCTAAGCACGCAGCAAACTCGATCGATAGCAGCGTTTAGCTCTAACTTTTTCTTAGAAGATTGTTACCGTATTTGGAATCAGGATCCAATGACAACCGCTCAATTTCAAGATGCCGCCACGACTCGGAAAATTCGCTATGCAGTAGTTGGCTTGGGTTGGTTTGCCCAAGCAGCCGCTTTACCTGCTTTTGATAATACCGATAACTCCGAGGTAGTGGCACTAGTTTCGGACGATGCGACCAAACGAACGGAGGTCGCCAATAAGTATGGGATCGAGGCGGCGCATACCTACACATACGATCGGTATGACGAGCTATTGAGTAGCGGCAAAATCGATGCCGTCTATATTGCCTTACCCAATCATCTGCATTGTGACTACACAGTGCGCGCTGCCACAGCCGGAATTCATATTCTGTGTGAAAAGCCAATGGCTGTCACTGTGGCTGAATGCGATCGGATGATTGCCGCCGCTCGGGAAAATCAGGTTAAATTGACGATCGCCTATCGACTGCATTTCGATGCGGCTAACATGCAAGCAGTGGAAATCGTTAATTCCGGTCAAATCGGCACGCCGCGCTTTTTTCACTCGATCTTTGCCCAACAAACCGAAGGTGCGAACAGTCGGATGAAGGCCGCAAGTGGTGGCGGCACGCTCGAAGATATCGGCATTTATTGTATCAATGCCGCTCGCTACATCTTCCAAGCCGAGCCGACTGCGGTGTTCGCCACTAGTGCGAGCAATGGCGAAGAACGCTTTCGGGAGGTTGCCGAAATGACCAGTGCGATCTTACATTTT
>NZ_JANPGM010000540.1:0-3708 GCF_031423935.1 Chamaesiphon sp. VAR_69_metabat_338 | reverse complement strand
ACTTTCAAAATAATAATAAATCGTGGCCTTGGTGACACCAGTTTGGGCGGCGATCGTTTCCAGGCGGGCAGCAATTAAACCAGTGACAGCAAACTCTGCCTCGGCAGCATCTAGGAGCTTGGTCTTCGTTGCTTCAGAATTGCGGGTCAGTGTTGCTGTCTCGATCGTCTTTTGTTTATTAATTACGGGCATTATCTAGGAAGATGCAATAGATTATTTGACTAAATGGTCAGGATAAAGCATTATCTATAATCCTATTATGGCATAGGCTTTAGCGATTGTAACTTAATTGACATATATTTTATGTTTGGGTTAAACTAACTAACGAGTAAGTAAATTTCCAGCGGAAACAGACAAAGAGGCAACTCATCAGCTATGGGACAAGATAACTTTGTAGTCGATAAATTCAAGAGCATGAGTCCTGTGAGCCGCTGGATTGCGATCGGTGCCTCGGCCGTCGCGCTCTTGCTATTGCCTGCCGGACTGCATTATGCTGGCACGATCGCCCAAAAGCCGCTAGCCGCCACTCAAGCAGCTAAAACACCGGCTCCAAAACCAGCAGAAGCCACAGCCGTCACATCATTAGGGCGACTAGAACCATTGGGCGAAGTCATCAAAGTCTCCGCCCCCAGTGCGCAGACGGGACAGGGGATAATAACGCAATTATTAGTCAAAGAAGGCGATCGAGTCACCAAAGGACAAGTCATCGCCATCCTCAACAGTCGGCTCCGCCTCGAAGCCACCCTCTCCAAAACGCAAGAAGACGTCAATGTCTCCCAAAGCAACTTAGAAAAAGTCAAAGCTGGAGCCAAACAAGGCGAAATCGGTGCCCAAAAAGCCGAGATCGATCGACTCAAGAGTCAACTCCAAGGCTATCGAGACACTTATGTAGCGACCAGAGCACGCCTTGAAGCTCAACTCAAATGGGAACCCGCCGCCCAAGCTGGCAAAATTGCATCTCTCAACGCCCAGCTAGCTGGCGAAAAACCCACCCAAGCCGCCACGATCCGGCGACTGCAATCCCAGCTCAAAAATACTGAAGTAGACTACAAACGCTTTCAACAACTGTACGCCGAGCGAGCGATCGAAGCAACAAAACTCGATGCCAAGCGGCTCGAAGTCGATACGATCGGCCAACAAATCGCCGAAGCTCAGTCTAAATACAATCAGACTGTCGCCACCCTCAACCAACAGATTATTGAAAACAAAGCCACCCAAAATAGAATTACTAGTAACGCCCAACAACAACTCGCCGAAGCCAAAGCCAACTACGATACCAGTGTCGCCACCACCAACCAACAAATCGCCGCAGCCCAAGCCACCCTCGCCAAAATCGTTGAAGTCCGCCCCGTAGACGTTGCTGGTGCCCAAGCCGAACTCGCCCGCGCCCAAGCCACCGTCCGCCAAGCCCAAGGCGAACTCGCGGACGCATACATCCGCGCCCCCATCGCTGGCTCAATTCTCAAAGTTCACAGCCGCGCGGGTGAAGCTCCCAGCACCACCAATGGCATCGTCGAAATGGGACAAACCAGTCAAATGGTTGCCGTTGCCGAAGTCTACGAAAGCGATGTCCGCAAACTCCGCGTCGGCCAATCCGCCACCATCAAGAGTGAATCCGGCGCATTCTCTCAAAATCTCAAAGGCACAGTCAAATACATCGGATTGCAAATTGGCAAGCAAGATGTCCTCAATACCGATCCCGCTGCCGATTCCGACTCCCGCGTTGTCGAAGTCAAAATCGCGATCGATCCCAGTGACAGTAATACTGTTAAGGGTTTGACCAATTCTAAGGTGGCCGTCTCGATCGATACTCAGTAGGGGGTAGAGGGGATAGGGGATAGGGGATAGGGGTAGTTAGCAAGCGGAGATCTACCCACCCCGCCCTACGGGCACCCCTCCCAAGAGGGGATTTTCTAGCCTAGTTACTTATTTGTCAGAGAATATCCCTAGAAGTATATCCAGGCTAATTCCCGATCTAGCTACCTTCAACTAAAACATAAGTCCGCCGGGGGGTCTGGGGGTTCCCACCCCCAGATCTATCCATTGTGCGATTGCCATTATGACCCCCATCCCGCTTCACACAGAGTCTCCTAACGGAGAGGCTTCGCCAACGAACCTTACGCAGCGACTCGCGCACGCCTTTGTTCCCCGACGGTTTAGCGAGTCAAGACAGGGGAGTTTGAGGGGGCGGCGACCGAAATCACGCGGAGGTTCCCTCCGCGTGATTTGGGTCGCTCCTCAACGGGGGGTCTGGGGGTCGGAGCGATGCGCGCTCGTTGGGTTCCCCAACGGTTTAGCGCATCAAGACAACCCCCAGATCCGGGTTCCACCACACCAAAGATATTCGAGATCGAAAACCGTCAGGCACAAGACTCACTTTCCACCAGGGAACCCAAATAATGTTTAAAAAAATCCCCCTTGCCTGGTTGCAACTCAGCCACGAAAAAATCCGCCTCCTCGTTGCGATCGCCGGCATCAGCTTCGCCGACATCCTTATGTTCATGCAACTCGGATTTCGCGACGCCCTCTTCGATAGTGCCGTCAAATTCCATACCAACGTTTCCGGCGACGTCTTCCTTGTCAGCCCCCAATCCACGGCATTAATTGCCATGAAATCCTTCCCCAGACGCCGACTCTATCAATCCCTCGCCTTTAAAGAAGTCGAATCAGTCACACCCATCTATCTTGGCTTCGGCATCTGGAAAAACCCCGTTGAAAAAAACACCCGCCAAATCATGGTGATCGGTTTTAACCCTGCCGATAAACAACTCTTTCAACTCCCTGGCGTCAGCGAAAATATTGCCAAAATGCAATTGCCCGATACCTATCTCTTCGACGAAAAATCCCGCGAACAATTTGGCGATATCCCTAAAATATTTAACTCTGGCGAACGCGTCCAAACTGAAGTAGATGGCAGAAAAATCGACGTTGGTGGGTTATTTACCCTTGGCGCATCCTTTGGTGCCGATGGCAACCTGATGACTAGCGATACCAACTTCGCCCGCCTGTTCAAAAATCGCGATCGCGGATTGATTGACGTAGGCGTGATTAAACTCAAACCAGGTGCTGATGTTAAATCCACAGTTGCCGCGATCGATGCCTATCTGCCCAAAGATGTCAAAGTCATGTCCAAAGAGCAGTTTATCCAATTTGAGAAAAGCTACTGGGAAAGCGGTACCTCGATCGGGTTTATTTTCACTCTCGGTACGATTATGGGGTTCATCGTCGGGATCGTGATCGTTTATCAAATTCTCTATACCGATGTTGCCGATCACTTATCCGAATATGCCACCCTCAAAGCGATGGGTTATACCGATTTTTATCTGTTAACTGTCGTCTTTCAAGAAGCGATTATTTTATCGATCGTCGGCTTTTTCCCTGGCATGTTAGCTGCTGTCGGACTCTACACCCTGACCCGCAATGCTACTAGTTTGCCACTATTAATGACTGTCGCGCGGGCAACTACAGTCCTCGTACTCACTATGCTCATGTGTACGATTTCTGGTGCGATCGCCGTGCGCAAGTTGCGTGCAGCCGATCCTGCAGATATGTTTTAGATTTACCAGCCTTATGTGTAAACCCACACCAGCTTGCTATATCTCTTATCTACTAGTCACCAATAGCTTCAATGCTTTCAGGCTCGGTCACATCTAGGCACTTAAACTCTACATTCAGACTATGTTAATTCACTGCTACTTGTCCTCGATC
>NZ_JANPGM010000539.1:0-2120 GCF_031423935.1 Chamaesiphon sp. VAR_69_metabat_338 | reverse complement strand
CGACAATTTGTACCCGTTCTTCGACTTTTTTTAGTTGAGCTGAAAGTTGTTGGATATCGGTAGAAATTTGCCGCACATCTGTAGAAAGTTGTCTGTCATCGCTACGGAGATCGTTCAATTGGCGTTCAAAGCTGCCAAATCCCGATTGGATGGCACTAATCAGACTATCTAGCTTTTGTTCGACTTGCTCTAAGCGTTCTTCTGACATCGGATATTCAACTCAAAGTCTTAGTGAGATATATAACTACATACTATCATTTCGATCGATAACGTTCAATGTTGTCATTAATAGGATATGGTTAGATGCAATCGATCGACACCAAATTAGAGAGTTAGATATTATTGGTGTGAGTGGTGTAGCTGGTTAATGGAAGGATCTTAATATTCATAACACCTAAAATATAGCTAAAGAGCAATATTTGCACTGTAATTTTACACTGCAAGTGCATCACACCAAATTTTAATCAAAGTACTAAACTGCCCAGGATTAGATGCCTCAATCCTAATAGCAATTGGGATAAAGCTTTGGCCTTGATATTCTGGAATTGCCCGATACTCTGAGATTGTTCCTTCTTCTGCTAATTTAGCAATAACGTTACGATCTATTCCATCCTTAACTTCAGAAATTCCAATCGGTACATAAAGAATATTCATTGGGTTATCTAGCCCACCAAATTCAAGTGGCCTAATAAATTTTCTAGTTGACCTAGACTAAATAAATCTTCAGCCTTGGCTAAAGAATCTACAGCAGAGAAATCTGGACTATTTAGCTGTGAAGACTGATTTTTACTTAACATTATTTTATCTACTGGTGCTATCTGTAATATTAATATCCCCGAATGTCACCTATTAATTCCCCTGAGACTCTATCACCCCTTCAGCTTCATTTACCAGCAATCTCAACCGTTCCAAAGTCCCCAATTCCACATCCTCCCACAAGCCCCGCTGATTAGCTTCGAGTAACCTTTCCGCCATATCTCGCTGCACCCACGGATTATTTTGCTCGATAAATTCTCGGACTGATTCATCGAATAAATAAGCATCCGCCACACCTTGATACATGAAGTCCTGCACACAATTAGCCGTAGCATCGTAGGCAAATAAGAAATCTAACGTCGCTGCCATTTCCGAGGCTCCTTTGTAGCCGTGACGCATGGCTCCGGCGATCCATTTGGGGTTGACGACACGCGATCGATATACCCTGTCGATCTCTTCCGTTAGTTTGCGAACTTTGGGATTTTCGGTACGAGAATTATCACCAAAATAAGCTTCGGGTGCTTTGCCAGATACTTGCTTGATTGCGGCAGTTAAACCACCTTGAAATTGATAATAATCATCGGAATCGAGTAAGTCATGTTCGCGATTATCTTGATTTTGAAGAACGATTTGCATATTACCTAAGCGTTGATTGAACGCTTCGGGGGCGGCGATGCCTTCGGCTTTGTTGGTATAAGCATAGGCACTCCAATTGATATAAGCTTGAGCTAAATCTGCTTCGGTTTCCCAATTTTGGGATTCGATTAATCCTTGCAATCCGGCACCATAGGCACCTGGTTTCGAGCCAAAAATCCGGTATTGCGATCGAGTCTGAGCTTCATCTAGTGTTAGTCCCTGCTCTAACCATTTGATTTGTTCTTGTTGAACTTGTTGCGCTAATGGATTTTGTTCTGGAGTTTCATTTAATGCAGCAACAGCTTTAACGGCGTTATCAAATAAGTCAATTAAATTGGGGAAAGCATCGCGGAAGAAACCGGAAATTCGCAAGGTAACATCGACGCGGGGACGACCTAAAACCGAGACAGGTAAAATCTCAAAATCTACGACGCGGCGGGATACGCCATCCCAAACTGGTTGGACACCGATTAATGCTAATGCTTGAGCGATATCGTCGCCGCCAGTTCGCATGGTGGATGTGCCCCAGATCGATAAACCGAGGGTTTGGGGATATTCGCCGTGTTCTTGAGTATATCGATCGATCAGTACTTCTGCGGCTTTGCGTCCCAGGCACCAGGCGGTTTCGGTGGGGACGGCGCGGATATCGACGGAGTAGAAGTTGCGTCCGGTGGGGAGGACTTCGGGTTTACCTCTGGTGGGTGCGCCGGATGCGCCAGAGGGGATGT
>NZ_JANPGM010000538.1:0-8966 GCF_031423935.1 Chamaesiphon sp. VAR_69_metabat_338 | reverse complement strand
GATTGACTATGCAACCCGGACAATTATTATGCGATCGCTATCGGATCGAGAAATCTCTAGCCAGAGGTGGATTTGGGGAGACTTTTCTGGCGGTAGATACCCATTTACCCAGCAAACCACAGGTAGTAGTCAAACTGCTCAAACTGATTAATAGCGATCCCGAAACCCTCAAAGTCGCGCAACGTCTGTTCGATACGGAAGCGGAAACCTTAGAGAGATTGGGAAAAGATAATTCCCGAATTCCCACTCTCCACGCTTATTTTGAGTTGAGGGGTGAGTTTTATTTAGTGCAAGAATATATCAAAGGAGAGACACTGACAGCGGAATTACAACAGCGGAAAATCTCTGAGTCAGATACCATCGCCATTCTCCATGAAATTCTTACCGGATTGACAACTGTTTACCCTAATATTCACCGCGATCTCAAGCCCGATAATATTATTCGGCGAGATAGCGATGGCAAGTTAGTACTCATCGATTTTGGCGCAGTGAAACAAGTACGTGCCGCTACTGTCACCACACCAAATCCAGCGATTAGTAGAACGATTGGTATCGGTACTCAGGGATATATGCCCAGCGAACAAGGCATCGGTTATCCTAAACTAGCAAGTGATATTTATGCGGTCGGCGCGATCGGAATTCAATGTTTAACTGGATCTCTACCCCATAAATTATTTGATGAAGATAGTTTATCGATCGAGTGGCAACATTTACGTCAAGTAAATCGGGATCTTGCTAAAGTTCTCGATCGCATGACTGCACCAGATTATCGTCAGAGATATGCTAATGCATCTGAGGCTTTAGATGCGATCGAGTCCTTAATTTATTCACCCATTCCACCAACACTTCCGCCACAAACACCAGTCTCAGCAGAAGTCACAACAAATTCCGTGGCTCATTCCTTGCCCTCGCAACCAGTGGAGTCGCCTGTCAATCAAGGAATAAAACCGCCACCACTAAAACCGATCCAACAGCCTGTTAACAAACAGATAAAAATGCTATTGAGGGGGATCGATCGACGTGTTTTTTTGAAGTGGCTGGGACTTGGAGGAGTAGGTGCAGCTTCAGCCTTAGCACTCAATCGAACTGGCAAAAAATCATCTTCAAACAAGTCTGTTTCCGGCTCTAAAACTTCAAAGTTAACTAGTAATATTCCTAAGTTAACCAAAATTCAATTCACCTCGATTAAACTCGATCGTCAAGGTATTGTTATCGACAAACCAGTAGGTAGTGCGGAGATATTTACAGAGTCGCTGGGTAACGATGTTGGGCTAAAGATGGTCAAAATTCCAGCGGGTAAATTCTTGATGGGTTCACCAGAAGATGAGAAAGATCGACAAAATGATGAGAGTCCCCAGCATCAGGTGAGCGTCTCCGAATTTTATCTCGGTCAAACCCTAGTTACTCAAGCTCAGTGGCTAGCAATTATGGGTAATAATCCTGCTTATTCTCAAGGTAACGATCGATTACCAGTCGAGCAAGTCAGTTGGCTGGATGCGATGGATTTTTGTCGTAAATTGAGTCAAAAGACCGGGAAAACCTATCGACTTCCTAGCGAAGCAGAATGGGAATATGCATGTCGAGCAGGAACTACTAGCCCCTTTGCTTTCGGCGAAACAATTACACCCGCAGTGGCTAATTATGATGGTGACTCTTCTGCTAGAGGGGCTGATAAGAGCAGATATAAGCACAAAACAACCCCTGTCGGTAGTTTCCCTCTAAACCTGCTTGGTTTGTCCGATCTGCACGGTAATTTGTGGGAGTGGTGTTTGGATGAATGGGTGGATAGCTACAAAGGCGCACCGGATGATGGCAGTGCCAGAGGCGATCTTAATTCGCGAGATGGGAAGAAAAGAAGAGTGCTGCGCGGCGGTACCTGGGGCTATGATGCTTCCTACTGTCGTTCGGCTAACCGCGAATACATTGCTGCGTCGCGTCGCAGCGGCCTAATTGGTTTTCGGGTTGTCTGTATACTGTCGAGGACTTCTTAATTCTCTGCTGTTTTAGCCTTTTCCGCTTTTTCCTTGTTCACTGCTAAGAAGATGATATACATCTCATTGCCATTATTTGATTACGGGAAGCAGTAGAGGATAGAGATCGTCCTCTACTCTCTACTCCCTACCCTCTAACTTATGGAACTTGCAAGCTAATCCAACCCTGCTCTGGAATGTGCTGGCGATAACGACCGCAATCGGAGAACATCAACGCCATTTGTAGCCCATAGTCGGGTTCCAAATTGAGATCTTCCCACGGAACGGCAATTTCCAGACATTTATCCCAAGCTACCACAGCATTACTCGATCGAGCCTCCCAGCGATCGTAATCCATCGCTTCTTGCAGCCAAGTATGCTTGGTGGTCAGATCGATGAGCAGACGATGGTGGAACCGATAATTAGTTGGTGCTTGACGGGGTAATTCTGCCAACGGAATCGGGCTGTTGTGCATGATTTCTTTGGGATAGAACCAGACTAGATTCAACTCATTGGGAATCTCCAATCCTGGTTTGACGCCAGCTTTGAAGTCCAGTCGCACGTAGAAATTCCGGTGATCGGCACCATAAAAGACCCGTTGAATCGCGCTAGCTTGGTGCATCGTGCCGCTAGCACCGCCAATTTCCAAGCGTCCGGCAAAATTCCAGTCTTGCTCGTCGCCACTACCATCGATCGTCGGGTGGATAAAGCCCTCTGGACGATAGGTAGTTCGCCGCTCGTGGGATTCGACAGGTTGACGCAGTTCGGGCGGTACAGGCTCATTTAAAGCCTGATAGAGGGCGATGAGATGTTCGCGGAAGAGTTGGTCGAACATTGCATCCTGGTTGGAAGAATGTCCGTAGCCAAACCACCAGAACCAATCCGAACCTTCGGCAGCATAGAGAGCTTCCCAGGCTGCGGGATTAGTTGTTTCAGTCGCTTCGGGATGGTTGGCGAGAACCTGACGAGCCGCTGTGAGCAGATCCCAGGCGCGGTTTTTGGCAGGATCGCCAATCCAAGTTGTCAGGCTGCCATCTACCCACGAGCCAGTATGGAGGGATGCTGGGGGGAAACTGGCCGTCGGGGGAAATTCATCTAGGAATTCTGAGACGGTGACGAGTTTGATGCTCTCATCGTCACTCAGGGTTTGATAGAGATGTTCGAGGAACGGTTTGCCGTCCAGATGATAGTGTTCCCAGCAGTTTTCGCCATCGAGGGCGATCGTCACCAGCCAAGGTTGCTCTAAACTGGAGCCTTGATGTCCTTCTTTGGCAATCAGGGATTTGGAGATCGAATGTAAATGTCCGACTAAATCTGCCGCTGCGGCTTCGGGCTGCATCCCGCTATAGGTAAAGCCAATTAAGTCCGATAAACGGTGATCGCGGAAGACCATCGATAAATCGCCATCGGGCGTGCTGACTTGGTAGGGGCGATACAATAGCTCGGGATCGAGAACATTGCCATAACCGTCGCGATGGAAGTACCGATCGATCGTATTGCCCAGAATCGACTCATCCGTACACAACCATTTAAAGCCCTGCCGCGCCACATAAGGTAACATCTCTGGACTGACGGCCTGTTCTGACGGCCATAGTCCCCGAGGTACGCAGCCAAAGCGATCCTTGTACATGTCCCAAGCTTTGCTCAGGTGGCGCGGAATATCTTCAGCCCACTGAAATCTTTGCTGGGGGAGATCCATATTCGGAATGGCGACCCGTCCGACGTTGGTATCGGCTAATAGCGGTAAAATTGGGTGGGTGTAGGGCGTAGTCGTGACCTCTAGCTGTCCCGATTCCTGCATCTTCCGGTGTTGGGGGACGATCCGCCGCAAGATTTCGCGCTGCTTGGAATAAATCCGCTGGCGATCGCTCAAACTAAAGTCTCTGTCTTGTGTTAACCAATGCGCGATCTCTGGATCTTCCCAAAATAATGGGTCGAACCAGGCGAGGTTATGCCATGCCAATAAGTCCCCATAGTCTCGATCGATCCAATGCTCCAGACACCACGGCTCGCCATGTTCGTGCCGCTGGTGGTACAGCTCGCCGTAGCGCGGATGGGGGTCGATCAGGGTATGATGATTGGCGTCAAAAAAGTGCCGAATAATAAACTGTTTCTGCTGGGCTTGCAACTGTTCGACCGGCATCAAAGCTAGTTCTAAATAGGGGTCGAATGCTGTCCCCGCAATATAATCTTCTAACTGCAAAATCAGCGATGGAACTAGGTTCACCGTCTGATGCAGCTTGGGATATTTTTCTAATAATAAGATCAAATCTAGATAATCTTTTGTCCCATGCAAGCGCACCCACGGTAATCGGTACTTACCATCGCGGTACTTGTACAGTGGTTGATGCTGGTGCCAGATAAAGGCGACGTGGAGAGGATGCGGCATAGATGAGTTATAACTTCATTGTTGTAAGTACGCGCTAATCGATTCCGATCGCGATTACCTATCGGTAGGCTGCGCCAACGATACGTGCCATGCGGATCGATCGGGCTGTCAGATTGTGGCCGATAGTTTGCGATCTTAACTTACTTCTTTTGGCGAACGCACACTTCGATCGAGATTTGACTGGGGATCGCGCGGTGGGTTTACAAGACTTAATCTAGGGGGTAGGGGTTAGGGGATAGGGGATGGGGGGATAAAATAAATCTCCCGCTATTAGCGGGAGAGAGAAGAGAAAATATTAATTATCGGAAATACCCTTCAAAAGTTATGTCTGATTGCCTTTTAGTGCCGATCCCTATTCCCTATTCCCTACCCCCTATCCCCTAATTAATCCGCTTAAGCAAAATCGAAATCGTTTTCTGTCCCGTAGGTAATGGAATTTTGAGAGTAACGTTATCGCGATCGAGACACTTGTAAGCAGACTTGATTGCTGGTTTATCGCGATCGCCAAAGATGACAAATAAGCGATCGCCAGTGAGCTTCAAACTATCGCCCAGAGTTAGCTTGGCATTCAGTCGTTGATAATTTTGGGAGTTAAATGTCAAGGTGCTATCGGGATTGACCTGAAATCTCGCGCTGGCACTACCAGATAATCCGACACCAATTCTGTCGATCCTGGCTCCAGTTTCTTTCGTTTTCAAGGTATATCTTTGTTCGAGATCGACGGCTTCAAACGCCGCATTACCATTGCGTTCGATCGTTAACTTGGCATATCCCAGCATCTGCGGATCGGTAACTTTAGCTTGGGTGAAAGTTTGGATAACTGGCTGCCAATATCCGCTCAGATCGGCGACTTGCCAAGTGCCCACATAGCAATATGGTTCTCCAGTCGGTTGGGGTGGCAGCGGTACTGCTGGAGCTGAGGGATTTTTAGCCTCTTTGGTCGGTAATGGCTGTGGCGGAGGTGTGGGGTTAGTGACTTCTTTGGTCTGTAGTAACTCTGAGGGGGCTGGCGGTGGCGGTGGTGGCGGTGCTGTTTCTGGGGTAGGAGTTACTGCTGCCAGTTGGATTTTTGCTGGTGGAATCGCGGCAATCTTGTTGACATCGACCGGACGCAGCACCAGCCGAGACTTGGATTTCCGGCCAGGTGTGGCTGTTGCCATAAAATCATACCGTTGACCGCGACCGGGATTGGTCGTCGTCAAACAAATATGGGAGACTTCACTGACAGCCGGAAAGCTAAATCTGGACTCGACTAGAGTACTCACATTAGCTTGCGACTTGCCGATCGCATTATTATGAAAAAACCGCAATGCCTTTTGCTGGTCGTAGATCGCAAATTTGAGAATACCCGCTCCACCCGTTTTGACTTTGAGGGTAATGCGAGTGTTTGGTTCTGCTGACAATCCATAACAGACTTCCCCTTGGGGATTGTTAGGTGAGGCAGCCAGCACACCAGTATATTCCTTGCCCAATGCCATCGGCACGGTGGGCGCAGATTCTACCGCGAATGCAGCTAGGGGACTAATGAGTGTGAGGAGCGGTAAAATCCGCAGAGTTGCTAACTGGGACATATTTGTAGATCGACACTCGATCGACAACAGCGTTTGTGCCCGTCCGCATCTGACGATCCTGATGGCCGAACCTGCAAGTCGATCGAGTACTATATAGTACTCGTATAGATTCATGTTTCCCAATTACACCTCAGATCGACCATTTCGATCGGGAAAAAATACTAAATTTCTTAAACATCGCTCGATCGACTTAGCCGAATCAGCGGCTCTGCCAATACGCGTTCGCTATTTTTCGGTCACGACACGAGTTTGGAGAGCGTAAATATTTCGCCATTGTCATTTATCGATGTTAGCGCAATGTCGATCGTACTACATCAACAAAAATTATTGAGTAGGTGTTGATGGGTCGCAACGAGATTCTGCGGGCGATACCATTTACAAGCTTGCCATCTTGTAAATACACTCACATCGAAAGTTGCATCGAGCGGCACCTGTCGCCAACTTTTACCAACGGGAAGTTGCCAGCTAGATTCGATCTCCGCTGTCGGCTTGGTGGCGATCCCATCTTCGATCTTGCGGCGATCGAATTTTAAACCCAGATCGAGCTGTTCTACTGTGTCAATCGTCCACAACAATGCCGCGTTGGAAAAACCACTATTGGCACGCGTGCCGCCACCGACGCAGCCGTGCCCCCCAGGAAACCAAACTTCGGTGACTTGTCCTGGCTGTGCTGCTTGCATTGGTGTAGGTGAGAAGGCTTTGCGGTTTTCATCGATCGCGATCGCGTGGAGAGCATGGGCGATTTTGCTACTGAGTTTAGTATTGTGAAATTGATATTTTTTGTATAACAATCGATCGATAAAAGCTGGCATCCACATGAGCCGAGGAATACCTAAAGCACCAACAGTATCCCAACAACTTAATAACGTAATCTCGGCAATCTCTTGATAATCTGCGCCAAAGCGATCGGTCATTTCCTGACGAAATTTCACCACGCGATCGAGTTCTCTAATCTTCACCTGTTCGCGCGTAGCGGTATCTCGATCGACAAATTCACCCTTGGCTGCTTGATAAATTTGATAAGCTGACGGGATCAGCCGGATGCCCTGACGCGGCAATATTCCTACAGATCGAATCAAGCCGACTAAACTCCGAACGGTATATGCGCCCCGACTAAATCCAAATAAAAAAATTCGATCGCCTGGAGCATAATTCAGACATAAAAAGCGGTAGGCATCTTGAATATTTTTATCGATTCCCCAGCCTAAGATACCGCCAGCAATTCGATCGATCCAATTGCCAGTACCGATGCCTTCACTATAGAAAACGAGCTGACTGCGATCGCTTAATGCCTGAGTAATTTTGACAACATTAGTGGGATAAGGACTAGAAATCTTTTGCCATGTGCCATCACAACAGATAATTAATTGCTTCATGAATAAACCCTCTTATGACTTTTTTAGGCAGTCGATTATGAATAATTCTTAAAATCTCAATCGAACCCACCCTTACTCAGCAACAATCGTTGGTATAGCCTACCGGAGGTAATCGAAATCATCGACTACAAATCTTGCCATGCAGCTTCTTCTTCTGGTTTTAACCAGTCTTCCTGAAGGATCGTTTCACTGAGCAATTCAGTTTCCTCAGTAGATCGATCGGATTTACCCTCAAACATTGACAATAAGCCTGCTGTTTTGAGTAAATTGCGGAGCAATCCTATTTTCATGTCCTGGTTGCGATGAATCGGAACGGAAATTCTCGCAGGATTACCAGATTGACCATAGATGTGATGACTACATTGAATCCGCAATAAATCTCAGCCGTTAGCTTCTAGTAGTTTGGCTAACTCCTTCCCAGACATCGACTTCATATCGCCAGTTCTAAAATTTGGGATTTGCTATCCATTTCTAACTGGCTACGATCGATAAACAACCTTCGATCGCTTCATGCAGATTAGATATCAATTCATCCCAGCTATCGCCTTCTGTCGCACAGCCTGGGATTGCGGGTACTTCTGCCCAATAGCCGCCTTCGTTGGCGAAGCCTCTCCCAAAGGAGAATCGCTTCATGGACGATTACGGTTAGTTTCATTAGTCGATCGGTAAAATATACGTCCTATTTTAACACTGCTGGGATTGGGCTTGGATTGAGATCGAACATTACCATCCACACATCCAGATCGATATCTGCTAGCGGGGTTGGGTGGGTTCGATTACTTGTAAAATAGTAGCAAACCTATTTTCTGAAATAAACTATGACTTTCAGTGATTTAGTCGAAACTGTAAAAGATCTCTCGATCGATGAAAAAGAGGAGCTTCAAATGTTGTTGGAGCAATATCTTCGGGAGGAACGCCGTGAAGAGATTTATGAAAACTTTAAGTTAGCACGGAAAGAAGAGCAACAGGGCGAGCTAAAATATTCTACCGATATCAATGAACTCAAGCGATCGATCTCAGTTTGAAAACTTATAAATTATAAGCAGGAGATGAATGATGATTTTTCAAGAAATAGTTGACTCGCTTCGCAGCTTATCAACAGAAGATCGAGATCGCTTATTTGAGTTGATTCGCCAGCAAAAGATGGAAGAGCGAGAGAATGAAATATTGGCTAATGCACGGGAAGTTTTTAAAGCTGTAGAGATGGGAACAGCTAAAAAGGGGACTTTTGAGGATATAAAGTCATATCTATTGGCGGATGATGAAGAATGATTTTAACGACCGATCCGAGTTTCAAAAGGAGCTTTAAGCGATTAACCAGAAAAAATCCACAATTACAAGACAAAATATTAGATGTTTTAGAATTGTTGAGCAAAGATCCTTTTGCTCCATCTTTAAAATCTCATAAGTTAGCTGGTAAATTAGACGGGTTATGGTCTTGTTCTGTGGCTTATGACTGTCGAATTATTTTTGCGTTTAGGAAAGATACCACGACAGAGGAAGATTTAATTGTATTAGTTGATATTGGCAGTCACGATGAAGTTTATGAATGAGATAGATTAAATTGCGATCGAATCGAACATCACCATCCCCAAAACGCGATCGATCGAATCCCCACCCACATATTCGCCTGTACGGGTTCGTAGGGGCGGGTTTATGC
>NZ_JANPGM010000537.1:0-8502 GCF_031423935.1 Chamaesiphon sp. VAR_69_metabat_338 | reverse complement strand
GCTAGGATGAAACGACTTGTGGCTGGATTGAGATAAGATCGTCCTCGATCTAAGTTTGCCCTAATTCTATTCATCCCGACTCATCCGTTAATGCTCGCTCATCAAAAATACTTCGCAGACTCAATTGTCTCCGAAGTATTTGGCGATCGATCTTGTCGATCTAGGGATACGAGTAGCTATTTTTTGCCCGATTGCCGCTGCTGGCGAATTGCCTGAGTAGCAGCAACATGTTCGGAGAGGGTTTTGCTAAAGATATGCGTGCCATCATATTTAGCGACAAAAAACAGTAAATCCGTGCTGTCAGGATTGAGGACTGCTTTGAGACTACCGATGCCGGGACTGGCGATCGGGCCGGGGGGAATCCCCGCATTCATGTAAGTATTATAGGGATTCGGTCGCTTAACTTCAGCAAAAGTCAGCGGTCGATCGGCAGTCTGTTTGATACCCAGACCGTATTCGACCGTCGGATCGGATTCCAGGCGCATATTCTTGGCCAATCTAGTGGTAAATACGCCAGCAATCTTCGGACGTTCGATCGGGACTACGGCTTCTTTTTCGACGACACTCGACAAACTTACCCATTGCAACAGACTGAGCTTATTGGTTGCTGTCGCTTTTTGATATTCCGGTAGGGCAACTTGCTCGAATTGCTTGAGCATTTGATCTACGACACCTTTGGGGGTAATCGTCTCGCTAGGTACTTTATAAGTTTCGGGAAACAGAAATCCTTCCAGATGGGGGAGTCCGTCGGGGAGCCACGGAAACTTGTCTTTAGGAATTTCTTTGGTTGCAGCAATGAAGTCGGCAGCTTTGAAGAGATTTTGCTTTTCAAAGTAGTCGCCCATCTGCTTGATGTTCCAGCCCTCGCGGATCGTAAATCCAGAGAGGACTACTTTGCCTTCCATAATCTGGGAGGCAACTGCGGATAGCGGTTGATTGGGGGAGACTTCGTAGCTACCTTTTTGGGGGGAGCCTTTGCCCTGCTTGGCTTGCCAAGATGTCCACAGTTTCCAAGCTAGTTGGGACTTGATGGCACCTTTAGCTTCGAGTTCTGCCCCGATCGCTTGTACGGTGCTACCTGGTTTAATCTGGATCGAGATACTTTTGGCATTGGCATCGTTAGACGGCGGTGCTGTGATGCCATTCCACCATGCCATCCCACCGCCACCCAGGAGTGTCACTAGGGCAACTGGCGCGCCGAATAATAACCACTTCGGAGTAGTTTTGGCTGATTTCAAGGGTAATCCTCCAGTTCTAGATTTCATCCAATAACATATCTTCAAGCATGGGTTGGAGTTGTTCGGCTTCTTCCTCGGAGAGGAGGGAAACGGGGCCATTAGCATTGGATTTGCCAAAGAATAACAAGGGATCTACCGGGGTGCAGATCGCATATTCTTGTTCTTCATTATAAAACCGTGCCAAAATTTGAAATTCTTCTGGTTCCAAACTTTCGTCAGCTTCATCGAGTTCGATCGTGACTACTTCTGTCGGATCTAAAGGTGGTAATTCCCCGACTGCACTGAGGGTAAATGCCGTGCGTTTGAGAGCGAGATTTTGCTCCGATAAGACAGCATGAGCGTCGGCAAAGATCCGATCGATTTCGTCCTCTTCTTCGATCGAAACTAGTTCCGTAACATCATCTTCTTCATCCCAAGCAAAAATTTCAATTGGTGCATTTTGGGGCAACAATAGCAAATATGTCTTGCCATCGAGTTCGAGTTCTCTTTCGATGTAGCAAGGCAGTTCTCGCCCCCCTTCATCTTTGAGGACAACTAACTCAGCATCATCAAAATCTTCAGACTGGGGTGATGAGGACATGTAAAACAGTTTTAAATTATAACTTTGGTGGCTAGTGTCTAGTTTAGATGTAAATAACGTGCGGTGTCTGGACGGTAGAACCGATGCTAACTATGACGATAAAAGCCAACCATTAGAATACCATACTAGGGGCGACGATCGGTAACACATCGCGCTATTGGATGCTTGCAATCGCTAGGCGCAGCCAGTCTTCGATGTTTTGACTTTTGACCATCAAAGTATCTTGACTAATCGCTTGTAAAGCTTGGCGAATTTCATCATTTGTATACCCTAATGCTAATAATGTCATCTCAACTTCGGCTTGCATTGTGGCATTTAAACTAGTTAGCGGCAGTGCTTCGCTCAAACCCGATGCTACCCGCCATTGTCCGAGCTTGCTCCGCAGTTCTAGAGCCAATCGTTCGGCAGTTTTTTTGCCGACGCCTGGAGCTGTAGATAGGCGTTGGATATTGCTAGTGACGATCGCCGAGACGGTATCGGCGAGTCCTAGTTTGTCTAATAAAGCGATCGCCAAACTTGCACCAACCCCACTGACACTTATTAGTTGGCGAAATAAATCTCGCTCGGCTGCCGAACTAAACCCATACAATGAGATCGCATCTTCCCGCACCTGTTGATGGGTAAACACCTGAATTTCGGTATCGATCGCGGTTTCGATCGCCATCCGCTGGGTTACTTGCAATTCATAGCCAATTTGGTTTACCTCCAAGACCAAAATCGTCCGATTGTTAGCCGGTGTCTGGATCTGAATGGCAGTGCCTTTGAGGTAATTAATCATCGATGCTAAACAAAATTTCCGAACGAGTTGTCAGTAACTGGCGATCGTCGATATCTAGCGATCGATGAGTCAGTCAGCGTTACATCATTATTTTATCGTTCCTCGCCCCGATCGGATGCATGAGGATGTAATTGAGGATCGATCGCTATTTTGATTAATTTAAAATACATGAAAAATTATCTTACTCTAGTCCATCCTGAAACAAAGCACAAAGCGAGCGCGTATCTCGATCGACTCAAAGCTGGCAATAAAGCTGGTGAATATTTACACCATCGATTAAAAGATCTCGATCTCGATCGGATTACTATTCCAGAATTTATCGAACTGTTAGTAAGAACTAAGCGTCCGCAAATTTTCGCCGAATCAGCAGTTTATGGTAATGGCATTGATTGGAACCAAGATGAGTTATCGATCTTAGGCGATCTGAGCATCGTCACTCCCGTCACTGTCTATGATAATGGCAAACATCGCAGTCCCGATCTACATGATTTACCATTTGCCGCGACACTGATTTTCACTCCAGGAGCACTGTTACTCAATGGAAATAACATTACTCCTGTGGACTGGGAAGAGGTTACTACTAATGATGAGATTGATGCAGACGGATATTATCGACTCTACGAGCGGAGATTATTACCAGCATTTAGCTATATTAACGATCGAGCCAAACAGAACGAGCGTCAGGCATTAATAACGATTCCAGGTATGGGATGCGGACAATTTGCTGGTGTATTTAGCGGACAATTGGGTGCCCAATTGCAAAAAACATTAGTGAAATTTTTACAAACTCATAGCGATAAGTTTTCGCACATTAAAACTGTTTACTACGATCCATATAGCGAATGCAATAACGATCGAATCGAGATCGATGGTATTAGTTTATTGGTGCGACCTTTATTAAAAGAAAATGCCAACAAACCGCAGCTATGCTTACCCCAAACCTATGCAGAAGAGGGAGATGATTTTAGCGATTGCGAACTCTTTAGTTTTGTCGCATGGGATCATGTATCTTGGCCGGGAAATGATTTCTATATCGGTGCTCGATCGACCGATGATGGTGTCAAAGCAGCCGCAACTAATGCGATCGGCGTGATGACCGGTGTTGAGGGCAAGTATGATTCATTAGCGAATAAGTATCTTCCGCCAGCAGGTTATGAAACTTGGAAGGAGGTAGTCAGTAAAAATAAGATTCAGTTAGAAATTGCAAGCAATCTTGTGATTTTGCCGTCTGTAGATCGATGATGAGATATTATCTTAAATCCAGTTAAAAACTTTTGATATTGGCGGTATTCTCTAGCCCTCACCCCCAACCCCTCTCTCTTGTCGCACACAAACGGGAGGGAACCTCCCGTTCGATGCGCCGCTCCCAAGTTTGGGAGAGGGGAGCCAGAGCCGGAGGATCTGGCGGGGTAAGGGCGACGAGATTTGGTAATGGATATAGAACGATGAATTTCGATAAATCCCGATCGAATTTTGAGAATTTTGTCACAATTGTCTCCGGTTTCGTCCAGTCGCTCGTTGAATAATGTGAGCGAACCTTAATTGTTGACTGAGGAGACAGCCACAATGCTCACATCCGCGATCGCTTTTGTATCCCAAGGTTTCTGGATGCTCATGCTGTTTGACTGCATCCGCAATGAGCCGAAGGGTTCTAACTGGATGTGGTTATTGATTATGCTCAATTTTCCTGGCGCAGTTATTTATTTTGTGGCGCGCAAGTTACCATATCTAAATCTGCCCGTCCCCAGCTTTTTCAAACGCTGGACGATGAAGGACGCCTTGTGGAATGCGGAAGCAGGTGTAGTCAATATCGGCAAATCCCATCAGTACGTGACTTTGGGTAATGTGTTGATGGAGATGGACAATGTCGATCGAGCATTAGAAGCCTATCGATCGGCAATCGAGAAAGAGCCAGGTAATACGCATGCGTTGTGGGGATGTGCGACGATCGAAATGCAACGTCAAAATTTCGCTGCTGCGCGCACATCTTTGGAAGATTTACTCGATCGAGATAGTGAATATAAACGCGGGGAAGCCTCGTTACTATATGGTAAATGCCTGTACGAACTGCAACAATGGTCGGTAGCTAAGGAACATCTCGATTTCGATGTCAAACGGTGGAGTCATTCAGAATCGTTCTTATTGCTCGCCAAAATTGCGCTCGATCGGGATGGCGACAAAGTAGCTGCCAAAAGTTATCTCACCACGATGCTGGCGCGATTGAAAGCATCCCCTCGCTATAACTATCGCAAGAATCGAGATTTGATTCGATCGGCTGAAAATCTGCTGAAAACTCTGAATTAAGCAAAATACGGGTTTGTTAGACCATGTTTAATTGGCTGAGTTCAACATGACCGCCCTCAAATACTTGTACCGTTAGCTGATAGCCTTCCATCAACGACATTCCGACAAGTGGTTCTGAATCAGCTTCATCAATTGGGATTGTCAGCATATTTCCATCCCACACTAAAACTGCTTCATAGACATCGAAAACACATTCAGTGCCGTCACCAAGAATAGCTCTACCTCGCCTCTTCCATTTTAGAGTCAGCTCAGCTATTAAATCGGGAGGCAGTGAAAGCCAACCATTGAAACCAGTGTCAACAATCGCCTCCTGGGGATAAACTTTGCCATCGGAACTACAGATCGAAAGTGGAATAATTGGCTCAAAGTCTGCATTGACAATTCCAATAATCATACGGCTCTTTTCGTGCGTCCGCCAAATCGACGAACATAGCGGGAACCAATGCGAACCATCCAGATTTGAGCTTCAGGGTGACTAGCTTCAAGTCGATCGCAAGCAGCAATTTCACTGGCATCGATTTCAAAGGCTCCAGTTTCAAGATCGATCGCAACAATCTTCCCACGATCGCCTTCTTCGTCAATTTGCGATCGAATCTGCGACTCATAGAGTGCATCGCCACGCTGGGCAAATTCTTCTTTGCTGTAGCGGGGTTGTCTAACGGCCATTAGCTTTGCCTCGTTTCAACTGTGTCCCTTTATTTTAACCTTGGCGATCGCCTCTAGCATGTGTGGCTGCGATCGCACTCCAGCCAAAGACGTTGCATAATCTTAATTTTGGTTAACGACCAAGATAAGCGGCAGCAGATAACCTTTGCAACCTCACCCATATCTCCCAACTGTCCGCTTCATCGACTTATTCGACCGCGATCGCTACAAACAACTAAATTACAAGCGGATATGGCGTATTTGTATAAACATTCGTTTTAGAGGACGTAGAACTGGATACCAAGTCGGAGGTTTGAGATCGAGACCTGCATAATGAGCAATTTCCTCAGCAACAACCTCAATTGATTTGCCTTCCGTATTAAGATGAACTGCAAATTTCTCATCTGACAAAGATTGCAAGCAGCGATCCAGTTGACGTGCATTCCAAGAATTACTGCCATCACCCCGTCGCCGCAATCGACGAAGGATCGTATCGCGAGAAGCAAGCAATGTGAAATGATTCACCTGTAAGCCCTCGCGCCTCAATGCACCCACTGTCTGATCGTAGTAAAGCGGATCGACAACAGTCATTGGAACAACAATCGTTCCCGTAAAGTTCTCAGCCACATATTTCAACCCTTGATAGGTAAATTCGCGCCATATGCGATGATTTTGAAAATCTTCTACACAGACTTCTGGCGGTACTATTCGGCGGAGGAAAAAGCCAATTTGCTCAGGATCGAATATAAAGCTCCCAGGGATTCGGCTGTGTAACTCGAAGGCGGTTTGGGTTTTGCCAATACCAAAAGCTCCGTTTAACCAAATAATCATTGATGCCAGAGAGTTTCTTAGATCGACTACAATTTAGCACTGATTTGATATTTGTCAATATCAGCCAACTTTCGGGAACAACACCTCAACTACCAACGAGAAATCTTTCAACTACTATCACCTGTAAACGAAGCGGTCGAGCTATTATTTAGACTGACAGCATCAGTCTAATACCCCCGCTTAGGTTAGTTAGATGGACAAATTTCCACCTAATACCGGAGAAATGGGGTATTATACGGACACTTTTCCACCGCACACCCCAGATCGGGTATTTAGACTGAATTAATTCAACCTAAATACCCTAGATGCTAGTCGATGGCGTAGCGTTCCGTAGGAAATCGAATCTGACACTACATGTGAAGAGCGTTAATCCTGACTACATGCAGAGGCGGACGATCGCAATTAACCTTTTTTACCTGGTGCGGCAGCAGGTTTGGCATCACCTTTAGGCTTATCGGCAGGTTTAGCTTCAACCTTGGGAGCGGCTCCTCCGCCAGCTCCAGCGATATTTACTTGGTCGATCGTTTTGAGGCTGCCATCGGGTTGGACTTGCCAAATGTCATAAGTACCGACCACATCGCCTTGAGCATCGATATCGACGTTACCGCTGGCACCTTGGTAGTTGATTTTTTTACCAGCTTTGAGCAAGGTAATTGCTTGACACAGATCGGAAACTTCCTCGCCAGGGCCGCCAGCTACTTCGCGAATTTTGCTAGCAATGCCCTCGCCCGTATTGGTTTTGGCTGATTGCGCTGCCAGCATGATTAAGGCTGCTGCATCCCAAGAGTGTTGGAGATAAGCGGTGAGGGGTTTACCAGAAGCCAACCACTTTTTATTAAAGTCGTCTAGAGCCTTGCCATGTGCCCCAGGAACGGTACCGATCGCGCCGTCGATGATAAATTTACCATCGGCTGTTTTACCGACCTGATCGGGGAATTTTGGCGAGTAGGCACCATCGGGCAACATAATCGTGACACCTTTGCTCAAGCCTTGTTCGTAAGCATCTTTGAGTAGGATGGAGCCAGTATCTGGGTAGACTAGAGCTGCGATCGCTTGAGGTTTGCCTTCAAAGGCGGCTTTAACTTCAGATGAAAAGGTCGTTCCTTTGGCATCGTAACGAGTGGGTTTAGCTTCATTTGTAACGATACCGCCCAATTTTTTGAAGGCAGCGACGAATTCTTTTTCAAAGCCGACGCCGTAGTCGTTATTAATGGCGATCGTCGCTACTTTGGTGAACCCTTTCTTGCGGGCTAACTGTGCCATTGCTTGGGCTTGATATGTATCTGGCGGAGCAGTCCGCGCCCAATAACCTTGATATGTACCCTTTTTGGCTTCAACTGTGAATACCGGACTGGTGCTACCAGGTGAAACAATCATCACCTTATTTTTGATGGCAACATTAGCGGCGGCGGTAGAAATACCACTCCCAAAGGCACCGACGACACCAGCAACCTTATCTACTTCTGTCAGCCTGGTCATTGCCTCCGCACCAGCACTGGGGTCGCTTTGGTCGTCTTGAGAAACTAGGGTAACGGGTGCGCCATTAATGCCACCACAACTATTGACGGTATCGATCGCCATTTCGACAGCTAGAGGTAGCGGTTGCGCGATCGAAGCTAAGTCGCCAGTGCTCGATAATAGGGTACCAATTTTTAAACCTTGACTGCCACCACCCTCGCTGGGTGCAGTGCTGGCTGTCGGTGTAGTGCCGCCGGTGCCACCTGTTTTCGCGTTGGGGCCGGTACAACTGGTCGCCAGTAAGCTGGTAATAGTCGTCAATAATGCCATCGCTATGGCTAGTTTTGGCTGGATGCGTCGATCGGGCATAGTCATAATTGTTGTCAAACTCCTCACATTAACTGTCAATACCAACTCAGGCGTTGAATACGACCATTGCCGTTGATGTTATCACTTTTGATGTAACTCTAGTTACGAAGATCCGACGAATCCTCTAAATCGCTATCCACACAATCTAGCTCTAGATAAGCACGTAAAATTAACTGAACTTGACAGATGTTTTTAGTATCTAATCTTCCTAGTTGTTTTACCAATCTCTGCTTGTCAAAAGTCATCGGATCGATACAAACAATGAAGCTCTCTGTGGCTAATCCGTTATTTGCATCGGG
>NZ_JANPGM010000536.1:0-2246 GCF_031423935.1 Chamaesiphon sp. VAR_69_metabat_338 | reverse complement strand
CAAACATGGGGGGACACGAGAATTGATGCTTTAGGACAAAAAACCAACTTTATTCCCAACTACTCAGTTTTGTTTCCAGAGTTTTTTGGTACAGCACTGAATGGCAATAACCTAGTTCGGGATTTTGGCCCCTTCACAGAACAGATTGATGGTGCTAAACACGGACGGTATGCTCGCGTTATCGATCGCAAAGTCGTACCAACAGAGGTTTGGATAACTGAGGTTGGCATTGCTCCTACCAAAGATGGATTTAATCAACCCTCGGCTGAAAATCCGGCGATAGCTAAACAAAATGGTCTTATTCTCAAAGCAAAAACTACCGCTCGTTACTACACTTTTTACCTGAATAAAGGTGTCACTAAAGTTCAACTTTACTCAGCTAGTGCTGGTGATGCTTGGTTGGGTATCGTCCAGGATAACTTTTTAGAATATGCCAAAACTAATAAAATCTACCCAAAAGAAGATCGTCCCTATGTTTCACCTGCCCTCAAAATGACCAGCCGAATTGTGGCGCAGATGAAACGGAATTTAGATCCTAGTTTGACTAAAACACGGCAACTCCAGCTCGACTCTATTCGCGATACCCACAATCGTTTCCAGTTTGTCGGCGATGGCACTGCCGCACATCCCCATCTATACGATCGCGACGTGTTTACCTTCTTGCCCTATCAAGTAAATAGTCAACGCTTTGTTATCCCCTATTACGTCATGACCCGCGATGTTACCAAAAACTTACCACCCGAACAGTTCGCGATTCAAATATCCAAACTCAAAGCACAGGGGGCTACTGTCAGTGTTTACGATCCCATGCACGATCGCACCGTACCGATCTCGATCGATCGTCGCGGTCGAGACTTCCTAAGTCTAACTTTACCCGCAACAGATTATCCCTACTTACTCATTATTCAGGAACGTTAGATTAATTGATAATTGCGGATGCGCGCCCGCCTTTGTTTCCCGACGGTTTAGCGCACCAAGCAGATAATTGGGCTTTAAAAGTGAGAAATTGAATTCTTTTTCTTTATTATAAAGCAAGTCTGACATTACTATTTAAAGCCAAGTTTTTCAGATTAAATATCTTCTCCAATCGTTCTACTTCTACGAATGGCTAGAAATTACCCCCGACCGCCAAGATTTATTAAAATTCCTGGATTTATCATTCATCTACTAGGAGCACAGGCAAATGTCTATCGATCGACCGACTCAACTTAAGAAAATAAAATTTAAATTCTCAGCATATGTTCGCGAATTGCGAGTCAGACAATGGACTAAAAACCTGATTGTATTTGCAGCCCCTTTGTTTGCATTCGATCTGAGTGTCTCATCCCTATCTGGCAGCCTGATTGCCTTTATGTTATTCTGCTGTGCTTCGAGTAGTTTCTATTTGATTAATGACATTATCGATGTCGAATCCGATCGACTACATCCAGTTAAATGCAATCGTCCGATCGCCGCAGGAGTAATCGGGATTTCTGAAGCCACTATCGTCGCGATCGTGCTCTTGGGCGTTGCCGCGATCGTTGGCTACCAGACATCATTGGGTCTGGGAACGGCAATTGTCGGATATGCCTTGTTACAAGTGGCATATAACTTAAAACTCAAGCATAAAATTTTTGTTGATGTCCTGGCGATCGCCGCTGGTTTTGTGTTGCGAGCATGGGGTGGGGCTGCTGCTACGGGCATTGAGTTATCGCACTGGTTTATCTTGTGTACGGCGATGTTAGCCCTATTTTTAGGTATTGAAAAACGCAAGGCAGAATTACGACTTTCAGAAATAAAAGGTCGCAAATCGCGGGCGGTATTACATCGATATTCGCTGCCGCTGTTAAACAGAATGGAAAGTATCGTTACCAATGGCACGATTGTTTTTTACTCCCTTTGGAGTGCTGGCCCTGCATTCAAAGGAGCTGCAACTTCATGGATGATGCTGACAGTTCCGTTTGTCTTATACGGCATTTTTCGCTACCAATTATTGAGCGATCCACAGGAAATAGCCCGCATGAATCCTCAAGTGGAGCAGGGTGGTAAAACGGAGCGACCGGAAGAGGTATTATTGGGAGACAAGCTACTTTCAATGACGGCAATCGGCTGGATAATTACAGTCTTTGCAATCAGGTTATGTTACCAGCTTCAGTGGATTCGTTAAGAGGTTATTTGAAAAGTATAAACCGACACTTGAGTAGCCCCCCTAGCCCCCCAATTTTGGGGGGAATTATATTCAAAGTCCCCCAAAATTGGGGGATTTA
>NZ_JANPGM010000535.1:0-3520 GCF_031423935.1 Chamaesiphon sp. VAR_69_metabat_338 | reverse complement strand
AACCCTCGGCAGCGGCGCAATGTGGGCGGGTGTCCCGCCCATACAATTGCGACAAGACAAAGCCGTAGACGAGCGAAGCGAGGCGTGTCGTTCGCGTAGCGTCTCGAAGAGAAGACGGAGCGCGAGCCGCTTAACTTGGAGGAAACCTCCAAAGCGCGCGTCGCTGACGCATACAACCTCCAGGTCGATGCGTCGCTATCGCGGAGCGTAACGCACCAAATAATAAATCCCTAAAGCGATCGAGCTAGTGCTATTACCAACCCGACTTTTCCAAAAAGTCGGGTTTGTGTTTTAACCAATATCGATCGATGCATTTGCTAGAAATTAGAGCAGCGCATCCATGAGTTCCATGACTTGCACGGCACCATCCGACAATCGATCGAATGGCGAAAGGGTAATTTGCACCTCTAATAAACCCTTGAGCGCAATCAGCTTCAGACTGTTTTCGGCATGAGCTTGAGAGATCGGCACGGCAGCAGGGAGATAACCGATCGCCCCTAAATCTGATAATAGTGCCCGTCGTACCTGGAGATCGCCGTGGCTCAGTGCTGCAACTAAGCAATCGCCATACATCGGATCGTGAGTGAGTTGGTACATTGCCCGCAATCCTGCATACTTAATGCGGGGAATCGGATGTTCGATAAAGGGTTGTATCTCAGGTACGGCAACTGTCGCACCTAATGTCCCCAAGGCTTCGAGAATGGCGTCGTATGGTTGCGAAAAATCTTCACCATGTGGCAAAAGTCGCCCATCGTGGACGGCGGCGGCTAACATCTGCGTTAACACGGGAATAGCGCGCGGATCGCCCAACATTTCTAGCGATTGCGCCGCCGCTTCCCTCACGTAAAAATCTGGACACTGGAGACACTCGATCAGTGCCGGGACTGCCTGCAGATCTCCTAATTTACCTAACGCTCTAGCCGCACTACGTCGCAAGGGATAGCCACCTTCAAGTGTCCGATCTTCCTCATCTCGTAGCGCGCTCGTCAGTCTGGAGATCGCCGCTGGCTCGGCTACCCGAAATTTACCCAACCACCAAGCTGCATATGTCCGCAGTCCCAAGTCTTGGCTCTGAAGATTCTCGATCGCTTGCGCTACGGTTAGCGGTGCATCCGATTGGATCTGTGATTCATCATCCATAGTTGGGAATTGGGAGTTGGGATTCGGTGCTGAGAGTATCGATCGGTGGGAACTAATGCTTTACGACCGCTCTCTCAAGATTAAAGATCGATTGTATCGATGTTGACATCATTTTAATCGATCGCGTGGGCGAGCGTGGTAATGCTGGCGATCCGCATCCAGACCAAAAAATCGCCATACTTCTTTGCCCCTCACTCTAGGCGACAACTGTGGATAATGCGTCTAACATATTATTTAATCCCGATCGCCGTCGATCGTTTCAACACAACAATCGGGTTGGGTTTCGCTGTTGGCTTTACATACCTTAATAAATTTGAGAAAACTCTCGTACTAATATGAGAGGCTAACTAGTTTTTCCGAGTCGGTATCGATTTTTTGTCAGTTACCAGCATTACCTATTAACTTAAATTAATCCAATCGATCGAACTATTTGTTTTAGATCCCGCTCTTTGTCACAAACGTTAACGATCGACCCCCTGCCTAGCTCCTACCTCCGACAATAGGTATCATAGTTACACCACTTTTGCGCCGTGAGCACAAAGAAAAATCGCTTGAATGTTTCCCTCGATCCGATCGAGCGGGAGAAATTAGAAAAGCTGGCGGCGGAGTCTGGACTGTCGCTGTCGCGGACGATCGCGCAATTAATCCGCAAAGCCAAACGCAAGCCCAAAGATGAAGAAGATCCGATCGACACGTAAAAAACCCAGCTTCTATAGCAATCGCCAAGATCGTGAGGACGTTTTCTAATTAGTCCGCGTAGGCGGACTTTGCATCACCAGCAGCTGCTTGGTGCAACACATGCGGAGGAAACCTCCGCGTGATTGCATCCGTGATTTCAATCGCTGTGTCCTAATAGCCTTGGCGACTGCTATACATAGAAACTGGGTCGATCGATTCAGACAAATCGAGACTAGCCGCGAGCCAATAACTCCTGGCTCTGAGAACGACCGCTAATTTGTAATTGCCGCTGGAGTTGGCGAGTTAACGTTGCAAATACTCCCAACTGAACGAGAATTGCGGTTAAGATCGTGCCTATGCCTAGTTTGAACACACCGAACGGGGCAAAGGGCGAAAATAATAATACGAGTGCAGCCACGCCAGTCGGAGGGCGTCCTGGTGACAAGACACCAGCACAGACTAGCGGGAAGATCGTCGCACCACCGATAATCGCGATCGTCCAGACATTACGTTTTTGGACTTTGAGAAAGAGAGCCAAATGCGCGATCGTGGCATAAATTAACATCAACGCAGCAGCAATACAGACAGTAGCAGCCAATTTCAACTCAATCCCAGGCTTACTCAACTCGTCGAACGCCATACTCAGCTTCGGGATTTTAATATTGGCAAGGAGCGATACGGGCAGCCAAACAGCCATTGCTATGCCCACATTAATCGCGATCGGTAGCAGCACAGGACTTTTGTCGTTAACCAGCAAATCCCGAACTAGATCGCGTTGCCAAAACTTGCGTCCCCCATTGGTGCGTTCGCGGCGATGGCGGCTCCAATCTTGCACTGCTTGCTTGCTAGGCAGCAGCAGGAAGATCGACAATCCTAATGCCGTAAAATCGACACAAGCGAAGATGGTGAGTGTTTGTCGAGTAGTAAAGTATTGGGTTGGATCGGCAAATATTAAGGGGAGCGTAAAGCCGGCAACCCAGAATTGCAAACAAAAATTGATAAGATAACTTTGCTGCTTGCCGATCGCGGTCGCAGTAGGATTGAGATAACGACGCTCGATCGCTTGCCACACCCAATAGCTGGCGATCGCACAGCTACAAATACCGAAGGCATAAATCCAGATGGCACTGCTATTCATCGGTAGTCCGAACCAAACGATCTGATTAACGCTCCGATTGCTGTCTTTGGTAAGCCAATCCGCACGATCGACAGTTCCCCTCAAATAAGCATTGGTAATTAATAGGGGCAACCAGAGCAAGAATCCAGTGCCGATCGTGGTGACGATCGCTTGCACGCCACCGAGGAGTACGTATAAAATCGCGGTGCTGGCGAATAAAAACCAGGTTGCCCCGATCGTCGCATACCAACTTACCAACAGTGGTACTGTCGCGCCCACACTCCAGCCAAAGCCCATGTGTAACGGCAACATCAGTACGGCAGCTAGATATACCAAAATCGGTACGCCCAAGAGCTTGCCGACAAAGATTTTTGGTGCCGATTGCGGACTCAGGCGGATAAAGTTCAGGGTGCCGCGCTTGTCTTCGCGCACCAAATCGGCTACTAACGTATACACCGATCCCAAAATCAGCCCCAATGCCAACATCCAGCTCAGGCAGTTAAACACATCCGATCGCCAGAGTTGCCAGTTAGTCCAAAAATTGCCAGTATTGTCTAATTTACAAAGATCGCCAAGACGCTCCTT
>NZ_JANPGM010000534.1:0-1912 GCF_031423935.1 Chamaesiphon sp. VAR_69_metabat_338 | reverse complement strand
TACTTTCTTGCCAACAATCCAAGCACCAGTATTGATAACTAAGTAGCGAAAGCGGCCTTCGTCATCGACTAAAACATCTTCGACCGAACCGATTTTCTCATCTGCTGTGTAGACATCTAAGCCTTTGATTTCGCGATTGCCAAAGTGTTCTTTGTAATCTGGGTTGAAGTCTTTAATCTTGTGAAGAACCATTTGATTTCATCCTACTATTTAAGTTTTGCAATACCTGATGTGTATCAGCTTACAAGTCAGCTCTATTATCTTTATCCTTCGATCTGCGGATCTAGCAGATGCCAATGGATAGAGGCTAGAGCTGTAAGTATTTTCGAGACGATCGCAAAATATTTTCGATGTTTGCATCGGCTCGATCTTGGCAGAATCGATCGACTTTTGAGTCGCGACAAATTTTTCCAAACACAAGCCCGACTTCTTGATTAAAGAAGTCGGGCTTGTCGCGGTAATCGATCCTCGCCAGGTGTTCCAATCCAAAATCCAAAAGGCTATCGCATCAAGACACACCCACTCCGAGGCGGGAGATCGATCGTCAGCCGATCCCCTGGCAAGTCTAGTTTTGCCGCACCAAATAACACCCGTTCGGGGCGCGATTTCAATCCCAGACTTACCAAATCTAAGCTCATCCGTACCGATTCCAGCCCGACATTTACCGCCACGACAATTTCGACCTCATCCAAACTCCGCACGAAGGCATAACCATTGCCCTCGGCGAACAACACTCGATAAGTACCGACTCGCAAGGCGGGATGGGCATTGCGCAAGGCGATGAGGTCGCGGTGATACTTTAATAGCTCCCGATCCCATTCGGCTTCTGCCGGAAAGCCGCGCCGCGCATCGGGATCGAGTGCGCCGACCAAGCCGACTTCATCGCCATAATAGATACTTACAGCACCTGGGAAAGTCAGTAATAGTAATGTCCCTAACTCTACACTCGCCCGATCGGTTTGGGCGATCGATATCAGTCGGGCAGTATCGTGACTGGCTAATTGATTTAACTGCGTCAGTTGAATTTCCCAGGGATAGAGATCGAGCAATGTCTGAATTTTTTGGGCGTATGCGGGGGCTGACAGGGCTGGATAGGGGTCGTAACTGCGCGAAAGGACTAAATCCATTGCTACGCGATCGCCAGCCGTGAAGGCGATTGTCGGCGCGGTAAACAGATAATTCATCACGCCGTCAAACTGGGTGCCGTCGAGCCACTGGCGCGCGTCGTGCCAGACTTCGCCGACGATATAGGCTTCGGGGTTAATGGCTTTGACGCGATCGCGAAATTCTTGCCAAAAGCCTTCGGTCTTAATTTCAAAGGGGACATCGAGTCGCCAACCGTCGATGCCAAGCCGAATCCAGTGCTCGGCAATCTGCATCAGGTATTCGCGGACGTCGGGATTGTCGTGATTGAAGACGGGGAGGGCGCGGTTGCCGACCCATCCTTGGTAGTTAGCTGGCAGGGAGCCATCGTAAGCTGATAGCGGCCAATCGTAAATGGTAAACCAATCGATCCAGGGGGAGTTGGAGCCGTTCTCTAAGATGTCGTTGAAGAAGAAGAAGCCGCGACTGGCATGGTTGAAGACGCCATCGAGGACGATTTTCATGTTGCGCTGGTGGGCGATCTTGAGGAGTTGTTCAAATGCCTGGTTGCCACCGAGGATCGGATCGATTTGGTAGTAGTCGTGGGTGTGGTAGCGGTGGTTGCAGGTGGATTGAAAGATGGGGGTGAAGTAAAGGGTATTAATGCCGAGGTGTTGGAGGTAGTCGAGTTTTTCGATGACGCCCCAGAGGTCGCCGCCTTTGTAGCCTTGGAGGGTGGGGGGTGCGTTCCAGTTTTCCCAGTTGGGATGTTGAGTTAGGTGGGGGTGGGGTTGTTGGCCGATGGCGAATCGATCGGGGAAGATTTGGT
>NZ_JANPGM010000533.1:0-3130 GCF_031423935.1 Chamaesiphon sp. VAR_69_metabat_338 | reverse complement strand
AGATTAAGCAACACAGTAAATCTCATTCCCGATCGCGATCGCTTCTCAATGTCAAACCAGTATCGGGATCGAACAGATGGATTTTATCGACTGCTGCCGATACCCAAACTTCCTCGCCAATAGTAACAACTTTATCGGGTGAAACTCGAACTTGCATGTGTAAATCCGTGGGATCTAAATCCAGAATTTTGACACCAATATAAGTGTCGTTACCCAATGCTTCCACTGTTTCGACAATGCCGTGAAAATTTTTGGTGGCGGGTAGTCCGAGCGTCAGATGTTCGGGGCGAATGCCCAATAACAATGACTTGGCAGTATATGGCTCCAAGGTATTTGCCCATGCTTCTGGCAGCGTCAATCGAAACTGTTTATTCCCGATCGATAGTGGTAACTTCACTTGAACTGGAATTGTATTCATCGGTGGCGAACCGATAAATTGGGCGACAAAAATATTCGCAGGATGGTTATAGATTTCTAGCGGCGTAGCTACTTGTTGAATCTGTCCCCGATCCATCACCGCAATCCGATCGCCCATCGTCATCGCTTCAGTTTGATCGTGGGTTACATAAATAGTCGTCGTCCCTAATTGTCGTTGTAATTTGACAATTTGAGTGCGAGTTTCGGCGCGTAATTTGGCATCGAGGTTGGATAAAGGTTCGTCCATCAGAAATACTTGTGCATCGCGCGCGATCGCCCGACCGAGCGCAACCCGCTGTTTTTGGCCGCCAGAAAGCTGCTTGGGAAAACGACTCAATAAACCCTCAATTTGCAGCATCTCGGCAACTTGTCGCACCTTCTTGGCAATGACCTTTTCCCGTGCCGAAATATAACGGAAACCGCGCGGAAAACCCCTGGTAATCTCGACGAGAAAATTTTCAATTTGTGGAGAAAACTTAGTCTTTGTTGCTAGACTGGAGGTCGAAAAAGATTGACTCCGCCGCAGTCCAAAGGCGATATTGTCATATACCCGCATATGCGGATACAGTGCGTAACTCTGAAATACCATCGCAATATTTCGCTCCTTCGGGGGCAAATCGTTGACCAGAGTATCACCAACGCGGATATTACCAGCAGTAAGTGTCTCTAAGCCAGCAATTAGCCGCAGCAGCGTGCTCTTGCCGCACCCCGATGCCCCAACTAGCACCATAAACTCGCCCTGGTTTACAGTCAAATTTATCCGCCGCAAGACGCTTTGAGCGACTGCCAGATCTGGCGTTTCGACTTTACTTTTGGCCTGGGGAGGCGACGGAGTATAAGTTTTGTGGATATTTTCGAGAATAACTTGTGCCACGGTAGATTGCTGTCAATTACGCGAGAGTCTTCATCTTCCCACACTATCGGAGCTTGCTGGGGGAGTAGGTCAGCAAGCATCGGCTGTAGGTGGGGTAAACTAAGACCGCACCTCCGATTGCCAAAAAGGGAATATACATAAACGTAGATTAAAGCATAAACAGCTTGGCATTGCTGCCAAAATACCTGCGCCGCTAGAGAATAGATCCTAATGATAGAGAAACCAGTAACATTCGATCCAGGATAATAAGAGGACGATCTGATGCCACCCTCCGATCGAGCTGAGAGTGGGATCCGTCAATTTAACGATCGAGGTAATTTGTGGATTTAGGTCTAAACACAGCAGTAAATGCGATTCCCATCGAGCTACAGGCTGAGGACGAGCGCGATCGAGTGGCACCAGCACGGGTGCCCACGAGTGAGATCCGCCGCAGTCTCAAGGCATCATCGATCGATGGGGTATTTGCGGCGATCTTTTCCAACCTCACAGGTGGCGTTTTACTCAGCAATTTCCTCGTCGATCTTCAGGCACATTCATTTGAGATCGGGATCTTGGCCGCGATTCCCATGCTGGCGAATATCGTGCAACCGCTCGGTGCGTGGTGGGGCGATCGATCGTCCAGTCGCCAGCACTTTTGCACGCGGATCTATGTGCCAGCTCGCTTGGTGTGGGTATTCCTACTGTTGGGGATCTTTCTTTATTATCAGCACCGCCTCGACGATCGATCGCTCGCGATCTGGACGATGGTAGTAGTCGCGCTCAGTCATATTTTAGCCGGACTGGGCAGTCCGACGTGGTTGGGCTGGATGGCAGCATTGGTACCCAGACAATTGCGCGGTCGCTATTTTGGCATTCGCAATACAGCGGCTAATTTAACCAGTTTGATTGTCGTCTCGATCGCTGGTTTCTTGGTAGCTAACTATCCTGATGGCGAATTAGCCGGATTTGCGATCGCCTTGATAGTCGGTATCGTCGCTGGCGTTATCAGTCTGCTCTGTCAGTGGCAAATGGTCGATGTCAATCCCCAAGAGCGAGTGACTGCCAAACCTAGCAAGAACGCGCCCCCCACGACAGCCGAAAACATCGCACCCCCGACATCGGCGATCGCCACCATCGGCCAAGATCGGCATTTTCAGGGCTTTTTATGGTGTTTTGGAGCCTGGACATTTGCCCTCAATCTCAGCGCGCCGTTTTTTAATCTCTATCTCCTCCAAGACCTCGCGATCGATGTCGGCTGGGTGACGCTCTACAATAGCTTGACATCGGTTGCGAACCTAGCTTTCCTGATTCCCTTCGGACGCTGGAGCGATCGCATCGGCAATCGACTCCCACTAGTCGTAATGGGGTTGGCGATGACCGTATTACCCCTGCTCTGGCTGGGGATCGGCACAGATTCCCTCTCACTGTGGATCGGTTTGCCGCTGCTATTCATTCTCAATGGTGGTGCCACCGCCGCGATCGAACTGTGTATTAATAATCTCCAGCTCGAAATCGCTCACGATCGCCATCAATCCCAATATTTTGGCATCGCCGCAGCAATTGCGGGCATTACTGGTGCTGCGGGTACGGTTGCTGGTGGTGGACTCGCGACAATCGATGCTTTGGGCGGCTTGACGAGTTTGTTCGTAATCTCCAGCTTGCTCCGCTTACTATCGCTGATCCCGCTGTTACTACTCAAACATGAAGGAGAACGCTCTTTTCTAGAACGATTATTAGACTTTAGTTGGTTGCTAAATTTGACTAATCGATCGGATTCAATCTAGTGGATAAATGGGGTAATATCGTTCGACTGACTGACTCAGAGTGGATTATTCTTAAAGATTTATAGCCTGCCATTTA
>NZ_JANPGM010000532.1:0-5117 GCF_031423935.1 Chamaesiphon sp. VAR_69_metabat_338 | reverse complement strand
CGGCCAAATCACGTTAGGGTTGATTAAGCTCAAGCCTGGTGTCGATCCCGATCTAGTTCTCGCTCAAATCAAAGCGATTTTGCCGCCGGATACGATCGCCTCCACAAAACAGCAATATGTAGCCGAAGAACAAGCCTACTGGCAGCAAACCACCCCGATTGGCATTGTGTTCACCTTCGGCACAATCATGTCATTTATCGTGGGGATGGTGATCGTCTTTCAGATTCTCTCGACTGACGTGAACGAGCACATGAGCGAATATGCCACGTTTAAGGCGATGGGATATCGCGATCGCTATCTGCTGGCGATCGTGCTGGAACAATCGCTGATTCTGGCATCGCTGGGATTTATCCCTGGTTTAGCACTCGCATTAGGGCAATACGCGCTGATTCAGAACCTCGGTGCTTTGCCAATTTTCATGACCGTGGAGCGGCTAATTCTGGTCTTTTCACTCACAGTGGCGATGTGTGTAGTCTCAGGTGCGGTGACAACTCGCCGGCTGCAATCTGCCGATCCAGCCGATAATTTTTAGGAGTTAACATGAATCCAGTTTCAATACTTACCTGGGACTATATACCTGTTCGGCCTCAAGTCAAGACATCTGCAGTCAAGCCATCTCCAGCGATCGAAGTGGCGCACTTAGATCACTTTTTTGGCGAAGGCGAGCTAAAAAAACAGGTGCTTTTTGACATCAATCTGGCCATTAATGCTGGCGAAATCGTGATCTTGACTGGCCCCTCTGGTTCGGGTAAAACGACATTATTATCGCTGATGGGTGGCTTGCGATCGCCTCAATCCGGCAGTCTGCGGATGTTGAACACAGAACTGGTCGGTGCGCCCAAAGCGTTGGCCGTACAGGCACGTCGCTCCTGTGGCTATATCTTTCAGGCACATAATCTCCATACCAGCCTGACTGCGCAAGAGAACGTGATGATGGGGCTAGAAGTTCACGGTACTTATTCGCGTTCGGCGCGGCGCGATTTAGCCCTATACATGTTAGGAGTGGTGGGTTTAGGCGAACGGACGCAATACTATGCAGAAGCTCTTTCTGGCGGCCAAAAACAACGAGTTGCGATCGCTCGTGCCCTAGTCAGCCGTCCGCAAATCGTGTTAGCCGATGAACCCACCGCCGCACTAGACAAACAATCCGGGCGCGACGTGGTGGAACTGATGCAAAAACTGGCAAAACAACAGGGCTGCACCATCTTGATGGTGACACATGACAACCGCATTTTAGATGTTGCCGATCGCATTATCCACATGGAGGATGGACATTTAAATTAATTGAGAACTGCGGCTCGCTCTGCGGAAGTTCCCTCCGCATAGAAGCGAGACAAGACAGAGAATTGAGAATTAATAATTGCCCACTCCCTGCATCTACTCCCTTCTCACTCAAGAAATAGACAACCTCTATTCACTATCCCCTATTCCCTATTCCCTATCCCCTAATTATTATGTTCCACAACTTAGAAAAACCGACTAAAGTGCAGAATACTGGCAATCAAACACCATTAATGTGGTGGGTAACTATTGCCCTAATTGCCATCAGTGGCGGCGGTATTTATATCCAGCAACAGCAAGCAGCACAGCAAGCAGCAGAAGTGAAAGCGCAATCGATCGCCGATGTAACTAAATCGGTACCAACAACCGTCACAGCCTTGGGGAAACTGGCACCTCAAGGGGAAGTCATCAAGCTGTCCGCACCCACATCAAACGAAGGTGTCAAAATCGATAAGTTGTTAGTAGAAGAAGGAACGACAGTTAAATCGGGACAGTTAATCGCAATTTTGGATAGTCAAGGACGCTTACAAGCAGCGGTAAATGAAGCTAAAGCCAAAGTCAACGTTGCCCGAGCAAGTCTGGTAAAAGTCAAAGCTGGAGCTAAGCAGGGCGAAATTAATGCTCAGAAAGCCACCATCGCTAAATTGCAAGCCGAGCAAGGGACGGGAATCGAAGCCCAGAAAGCGACACTTGCCAAAGTTGTCGCCGAAACAGTAACTCAAGTCGAAGCCCAGAAAGCAACACTCGCCAAAGTTGTCGCCGAAACAGCAACTCAAATTGAAGCCCAAACAGGAGCTATTGCCGAAGCCCAAGCTGGACTTGCGAACGCTCAAGCCGAGGATAAACGTTATGCCACCCTCTATCGACAGGGGGCGATTTCTGCTTCTAACGGCGATAGTAAGCGGTTGACCTTACAAACCGCACAGCAGAAAGTCAACCAGGCTCAAGCAAATTTAAAACGCATTGAATCTACTGGGAAGCAACAACTAGCTGAAGCTCAAGCCAATTTACGCCGGATTCAAACATCGGGACAACAGCAAATCAATGAAGCACGCGCTAATTTGCGAAAGCTCGAAACATCGACACAGCAACAGGTCAAAGAAAGTCAATTTACTCTCGCTAAAATTGCGGAAATACGTCCGGTAGATATCATGTCTGCCGAAGCAGAGATCGACAGTGCGATCGCCTCTTTAAAACGTGCCGAAGAAAATCTCGCGCAAGCTTATATTAAGTCACCTCTAAATGGTCAAATCTTGGAAATTTTTGCACGTCCTGGAGAAGTAGTTGGCACTAATGGGATTGCCGATCTTGGTAAAACTAGTCAAATGTATGGCGTGGTGGAAATCTACCAAAATGATGTTAATAAAGTTCGAGTCGGACAGAAAGTAAACATTACTAGTAATTCTCTACCTAGCAAATTGCAAGGCACGATCGAGCGAGTTGGCGTTCAAGTCAAGCGTCAAAACACGATCAATGCCGATCCTAGTAGTAATATCGACGATCGAGTTGTGGAAGTTCATGTCGCTTTAGATTCAGAATCGAGTCAGAAAGCTGCTAAGTTTACCAACTTACAAATTCAAGCAACGATCGATCTAAAATAAATCGCCACCACAAGAGGGTTATTGCCGATCCAGGCGATCGTTCTTGCAGCAACTTAATCAGTAGGGTGAGCACTGCCCCACCCTACAAGCTATCCACTATTAACTTTGTTTGAATGCAAGATGTGAGTTAATCTACCGCGCCCAAGAAACTTACTAACTCTTGCAACTTATCCCAAGCCACACCACTATTCAATACTGCTGTTGCCAGCTCGATCCCGTGCCGATGTGCGCCAATCGGTACGAGATCGGCCATTTGCAGTGCTAACCCGGCATTAATAGCCACCACATCTCGTTGAGCGGGTGTGCCTTTACCTTGCAGCACTGTGGTGAGGATCGCCGCATTTTCTGCCACATCGCCACCTGATAGCGCAGTAAGCGGCGCGGGAGTAATGCCTAGCTCTACCGGATCGATGCTGGTGAGTTTGACCTCACCATTAGTTAAGATGGCGAGATCTGTCGCATCGCCTAAACCAGCCTCATCCAAGCGTTCCCGACCATGTAACACGATCGCTTGTTGAGTACCGAGCATCCCTGCTGCTTGGGCAATAACTTCGAGCAGATGGGGTGTAAATACGCCGATAATTTGTCCCGTCGGGCGCAACGGATTGACGAGCGGCCCGAGCAGATTAAAGACCGTCCGAATCTTCAATTCTTGGCGGAGCGGAGCCACTGCTTTCATTGCGGGATGCCAACCGGGGGCAAATAAGAAGGTAATGCCAACTGTATTTAAAGCGGCAGATATTCGCGCTGAGGGGGCTGCTAATTTTACACCGAGTGCTTCTAAGACATCGGCAGAACCGACCCGGCTGGATACCGATCGACTGCCATGTTTGGCAACTTTTGCGCCAGCTGCGGCAGCGACAAAGGCCACTGCGGTAGAGATATTGAAGGTGGATGCACCATCGCCACCAGTGCCGCAGGTATCGATTATGGGAGTGGGATGTGCGATCGCTGGAGCTTGTAATACCTGAGCCATGCCAGCGAGTTCTGACGCGGTGATTTGCTTAGCTTCGAGTGCGGCTAAAATCGCTCCAGATAATCCCAGTGGGATCTCACCATCGAGCCATCCCTGCATCAGGATTTTCGATTGCGCTTGAGTGAGCGATTTCCTTTCTAGTAATTGTTGGAGTAGCTGCGACCAAGTTGCGGGTTCGGTTAAGGTGAGCATGAGGATCTGGTATTTTAAATAAATAACATCGAATTAGTAATTTATAGCAATATCGATCGATACTGAAGGTTGTCGATCGATGTTGTTAAAACTAGTTGTTAATTTAGGCGACGATGGCTGCAAGTAGGCGTTTACCCAAGTAAAGAATAAACGCCTATGTTTGCATTGGTAAAATCCTAAACGATCTGAATAGTACCTTTAGTATTTAGCAAAGTTGCGAGTAGATCGCTGCCTGCAAAAATTTGGGTATCCGAGCCACATAATTGGGTGGTAATCGAGTTGGTTTTCTTCGCAGTGGTACCAAGACTAATCGAATCGTTGGCGTTAAAATTCCATACTGTTGCTGCGCCCTCGCCCGTGTCTAAGATCAGTTGATTTGCACCATTGCTTAAATAGATCTCATCATTGCCAATTCCGGCACTAACGAGATCGTTGCCCTCACCGCCATAGATGATGTCATCTCCAGCACCTGTGTAGATATAATCTCGATCGGAGCCACCATCAATAATATCTTTACCCGTACCAGTGATGACGATATTTATCCCGTTACCAGTATCGATATAATTATTCCCATCACCAAACAGGAATAGATCTCGATCTGCACCACCATAGGCAGTATTGTCACCATCGCCAGCCATGAACATACCGATCCCTTGACCGCCATACATGGTGTTATCACCACTGCCGAGATAGAAAAGATTTACGCCCTTGTCACCATATGCAATATTGTTGTCATCTCCGAGGATGCAAACGTGGTCGCCATTTCCATCGATAATCGAGGGATCTTGTGCCAGCAACTTGTTAGCGAGCTGTGTAAAATCAGTAATCTGGGCATCGTCGGGCAATAGCGGCGTATTATCCCAGCGGATGTGGCCAAAGACGCCATCGGCGGCATTATTAGGGCCTGCGGCATAGTAGAGCGAATCGGTATCGCCTAAGCTTGCACCATTACCAAAAACCATGCCCCAGATCCCATCCACAACCAGCGTTTCACCTGCATCATCGCGGACATAATCGATCGCTGTGTGGGTGTCGGGATCGAATGCGACAACGGTACCAGTATTAAA
>NZ_JANPGM010000531.1:0-7035 GCF_031423935.1 Chamaesiphon sp. VAR_69_metabat_338 | reverse complement strand
ATTTAGATCCTACTTTTGTCAACGCTTGGCTAAACATAGGAAATGCACTTATTAACTTAGAGAGATATGATGAGGCGTTGGAAAAACTACAAAAGGCAATCGAACTCAATCCTAAATCTGTGAATGCTTGGAATATTCAAGGATCTGCGTTATTTGGATTAGAGCAATATGAGAGAGCATTAGAAAGTTATCAACAAGCAATTAACTTAGATCCTAATTCCGTTGACGCATTGACAAATAGAGTAGCTACATTAATCAATTTAAATCGACATAATGAGGCATTAAAAAGCTCTCAGCAGCTAATTAGTATAGCTTCTGAATATGTTAATACTTGGACAAACCGAGGAACTGCTCTTATTAATCTAAAACAACATGATGAATCGCTAGAAAGTTATCAAAAAGCGATCAATGTCGATTCTAAATCCATTGATGCTTGGATAAATAGAGCTGCGGCACTTACTAGCTTAGGACGACCTAAAGAGGCATTAGAAGATTATAAAAAAGTAATTGAAATTAGCCCTAAATCCATTAAAGATTGGATAAATGTAGGGATTGCGCTTGTCAACTTGTCTCGACATGAAGAGGCACTAGAAAGCTATGGCAAAGCAATTAAACTAAGTCCTAAATCCATTAATGCTTTTAATTGCCAAGGCTCTGCCCTATCTGGGATAGAACGATATGAGGAAGCATTAAAAAGTTATCGAAAAGTAGTCGATTTCAACCCTAGATCTGCTAATGCTTGGATAAATCAAGGATTTATACTATTAAGATTAGAGCAATATGAAGATGCTCTAAAAAGTTATCATAAAGCAACTGAAATCAATCCTAAATCTGTTAAGGCTTGGATAAATAAAGGATTTGCACTATTTGAGTTAGAACGTTTTGAGGAGCAATTAGAAAGTTCTCAGATAGCAATCAGTCTCGATCCTAAATCTGTTGATGCTTGGATAGAAGGAGGTGTTGCTCTATCAGGTTTAGAGCGATACGAAGAAGCATTGGAAAGTTATCAACAAGCGATCGATCTCAATTCTCAATCTGCTAATGCATGGAATCGTCGAGGTGTTGTTTTACTCGCTTTAGGGCGTTATCAAGAATCTCTTGTTGCGTGCGATCGTGCTTTTGAAATCGACGACAATAATTTCGATACCCTGAATACTCAATCGCTAACGTTAAGTCTTATCAAACAATTTAATAAAGCTACTACTGCAATCAATCGATCGATTAAGTTAGAGCCAAAAAAAGTTTTACTCAGAGCTAATCGTGGCATTGTTTTGGCAAGAGCCAGTCGATACTCAGAAGCCTTTATTGAGTGCGATCGAGTAATTGAACAAGCTCCTCATCATGAGATCGGATATTATGCAAAAGCTTGCTATTATGCCTTGAAAGGTGAGGTCGAATTGGCGATCGATAGTTTGCAAAAAGCGATCGATATTAAACCTCGTCTTTGCAGAAGAGAAGCAAAACACAACCCAGATTTTGATGTTATTCGTGATAATGAGCGATTCCAAGAGTTGGTATATCGGGAAATATCGTGATTGCCAAAAACCAGACCCAATTCTAATCGATCTATCGCGATCGACAGCTACCGCACCGATAATTCCGGTACATCCGGCTAGCTGCTGGATACATTCACCCGATGTGGCATCCCAGGATTAATTAAATAAAGTAACGTCAGTCTATCGGTCGATCTGGGCTACCCCAACATTTCGCCTATAGCTAATCTCATACCATTTACTAAATCGGCACCGGATTGAGGACGTTTGCCAGCAAGTTGAACTTCGCGGAGGATCAGACAGCCAGAGTCAGTTTGAACGATCGGCCCCAAGCCTTTGGCAATTTTGACTACAGTGCCAGGTAAACTGCTACTGAGATCGAGACTCGCTAGCTCCGGCAATAACTTTTGCAGTTCTGGCGGTAGCTGCTCCGCAAATTCTGCACCCAGCGGTGCTGTCGCCATCACTTTCAGTGGTTGCGCGCGGAAGGTAGCGACACAATTGGGGTAAAAACCGCGAATTTGGTTATGGATCGCCAGATTCGATCGAGTCCAATCGACCGAGTATTCTGATTTTTGAATCGGCGGTGCGAAAGTAGCAGCTGAAGAGTCCTGGGGTGTCGGTGTAATTCGATCGAGACTGTAAATCGTCTCTACTAGCAGTCGCGCCCCCTCAACGGCCAATTTAGCCGCCAATCGATCGGCATTATCGAAGAGATCGACGGGAGTTTCATATTTGAGCAGCATTGCCCCGGTATCCATCCCCGCATCCATCAGCATGGTGGTAATTCCCGTGCGCGTCACTCCATCTGTCAAGCAACGTTGGATCGGTGCCGCACCGCGATACTGGGGTAACAATGAGCCATGAACATTGATACAGCCCAATTTGGGTAAATCGAGAATTTCCTGAGATAAAATCTGCCCGTAGGCTACCACGACAAATATATCTGCATCCAGGTCGCGTAATGCGGCGATCGTGTCGGGATCTTTTTTAATCCGTGCGGGTTGCCAAATCGGCAACTGATGCGCCACCGCCACCGCTTTAATCGGCGATGGCGATAATTGATTGCCCCGCCCGCGATTTTTATCCGGCTGCGTCACTACCCCCACCACCTGAAACTCTGGCTCTGCTAGCAGTTGCTCTAGGGTGGGAATAGCAAATTGGGGAGTACCGAAGAAGACGATTCGCATTTTAGGGATTAGGCTTTAGGCTTTAGGCTTTAGGTTATAGATTAGAGATTTTAGGCTTTAGACTCTAGTGCTGGATTTTAGGCTAGGTTTCGATCTCTGACTTTTCGGCTTTATAGAATAGTTGAAATCTATATCTAATCATCCTCATCCCTAAAGCCTAAAGCCTAATCCCTAATCCCTAATCCCTAATCCCTACTTAACTGCCACTTGTCGCTCCAAAGTCGCTTGCAACATCGGTGTGTTGCTCACCGAGTCATTGGCGATCGTAAACAGGGGATTGGAGAGAATTCCAGCTAGAGAAGTCGCGATCAAGGTGGCTAGGGTAGCGACTTGGAGCGATCTCATACCAGGGATGTTCCAATTGGAAACTGGGTAGTTTCTGACGACATCGGACATTTCGTTGGGTTCTTTGACTACCATCATCTTGACAACGCGGAGATAGTAGTAAATCGAGACGACGCTAGTGACGAGGGCAAGCAATACCAGTCCATAAGCACCAGCTTTCCAACCCGCCCAAAAGATGTAAATCTTGCCGAAGAAACCAGCTAAGGGGGGAATGCCACCGAGCGAGAGCAGACAGATACTCAGTGCGAGGGTGAGGAAGGGATCTTTTTGGTATAAACCAGCATAATCGCTAATGCGATCGGTACCCGTCCGCAGCGTAAATAGAATCACGCAGGCATAAGCACCCAAATTCATAAATAAGTAAACGAACAGGTAAAATACCATGCTGGCATAACCAGCCTCTGTCCCGATGACCATCCCGATCATCACAAATCCAGCTTGAGCGATCGAGGAATATCCTAGCATCCGCTTCATGCTCGTTTGTGCCAAAGCGACGACATTCCCCAGTACCATGCTCAAAATCGCTAGTGCAGTAAAGACAAAATGCCACTGCTCGATTACCTGTGGGAAGGCTGTCACCAATAATCGAATTGCTAGTGCGAATCCCGCCGCTTTAGAACCGACAGATAAGAACGCAACCACTGGTGTTGGCGAACCTTCATAGACATCCGGCGTCCATTGGTGAAAGGGTACCGCCGAAATTTTGAACGCAATTCCCGCGATGACAAATACTAAAGATACAACCAAACCTAACGACAGACTGCCGTTGGCGTTAGCCATCCCGATGGCAATTTCTGGTAACGTAGTTTCGCCGCCAGATAGTCCGTATAACAACGACACGCCATATAAGAATACCGCCGAACTCGACGCGCCAATTAAGAGGTATTTTAATGCTGCTTCATTCGATCGCGGATCGCGCTTCATGTACCCAGTCATCAGATAGGATGAGATACTCAAAGTTTCCAGCGACACAAAAATCGTCACGAGTTCGGTGGCTCCAGAGAGCAACATCCCACCTAACGAGGCTGTTAATAAAATCGTCACAAATTCGGCTAACGCAGTTCCCGTCTGCTCGACATAGGTAATCGACATCAGGATCGTCACTGCCGCTGAGAGCGCGACAATGCCCCGAAATACCACACTCAGCGGATCGCTACTAAAAGCCCCAAAAAATGCGACTGGAAGGGGATTATCCCACTGTAATACCAGGGCTACGATCGATGTAAATAAGCCACCCACCGCAATATAGGCTAAACTCCGAGCAGCACTCCTCCCGACAATCAAGTCGCCCACTAAAACTGTCAACAGTGTGGTGATGACAATTACCTCTGGGAGAATCGCTCCAGCATTGAGCTGAGTAACTAAATTATTAAAATCCATAAGTTATTTAACTCGATAAGAACCGATCGCACTCGATCGCTTTTAAAAGATATCCACTGCGCGCGCTGTTTCGATCTTACCGCAATGTTGGGTTTAGGCTTTAGGTTTTAGGCTTTAGGTGTTGGGTTTTTGGCTCTAGGTTTTAGGAAATGTGTACGGGTGAGATCTTTAAAGAGTGGGGGTTGTCTCTCAACCCCTCACAAGCCCAGGAACCACGAAGATTGACTCGAACGCAATATCTCACTACTTAATGCCTGAACCCAAAAGCCACTTCCTATTTCCCGACCTACTAACTAAAGCCTAAAGTCTCAAACCTAACTCCTACTCCCGCTCCGGCAAAGAACAACAATTAATATCGTGGAGACAAACCTTACCCCATTGCAGTGCCCAGCGGACTAGTGCCACGCGATTATCGACACCAGTGCCAGCCTTTTCCAGAATATTACTAATGTGGTTATCGACAGTACGTTTGCTAATTTCTAAGCGAGCGGCGATCTTTTCATTAGTCAAGCCAGCCGTTACTAGTTCGATTATTTCTATTTCGCGATCGGAGAGTGAAGCAGGTGTTTGAAGCTTATCATCATTGGTCATCATCACTGCCTTGATTACTACTGGTTGAGCGTTTCATCCTTGAATAGGATCGATTCTAATCCGTTCTTCCCCTAAGCTGCTATGAATTGAAAGCTAGTTTGGAGAACTAGTGACTTAGACTTAGATTTCTCGGAGTGCTAATCTATGGATCTCGATCGCCACGATCGATCCGATCGACCTTCATTCCCGGCAATTCTTTCTGCTTTATATTAACGCATGAGTCAGAGGAAATCGCCAATTAGGGCGTTTGCAACCCACTTCCCACCGAGCGAAAGCTGCTCCTCACGCGCCCACAGCAACGTAACTTGGCATAGTAACCGCAACCGATCGGATCGGCAGTGCGATCGCTCAAAATATCGATACCAATCCCATTTCTGCCCATTTGCACCCCCGAACTGTGGATATACTGCAAGTCGCCCAGATGGAGCGCGACATGATCGGTTTTGGCTGGCGTCCCAAAAAAGATCAGATCGCCAGGTAACATCTGCTCGATCGAAATTTGCTCGACAAACGCCTCCTGCTGATAAGAATCGCGCGGCAACCAAATCCCCTGAGAGCCAAATGCCGCTTGCATCAACCCCGAGCAATCATAATTAGGTGCCACAGTACCGCCCCATAAATAATAATTGGGCACCTGCATCGCCGCTTGAGTAAAGGCAATAACTTCAGGTATCCGCTCGGCAATTGTCGATCGATCGATTTCGATCGGCTGGTAAGTATCTGTCGCTAATTCTAGCTGCTCCACATCGGCAAGTTTCAACCAAGCATCATAATCATCTTCACACAACCGCACCGCCATAGATTGTGCCTTAGGCGTCAGCGATGTGACTCGCAAATGACGACCTCCAGCCGCTTGTGTCGCCAATCCCTCGCAACTGGGGGAACTATAAAGATCGAGATTAACCCGACACTTGTACTCATGATGAGTAGATAAATCGATCATTTTATTTGTTTAGATATGACAGAAATAGCGAGAATTTACCGAGCTACAACTTGAATTTTTGCAGATCGATCGAGTGTAAATACTGAGCGATCGCAGTCACAATCAATCTCTAAAAAACAGCTTAGGATTGAGTACGCAGCAACCAAACTTATCGACTTAGATTCTACTCCGAGTAGAGCCTCGATCGCTATCCCAAAGTTAACTGTTTAGAAGTCTATACCGATCGTGACTATTGGTGTGTAATTTCTAACTGCCAGTTGGGCATATTAAGAAAGCTGCCAGTTGCGCGATTCTCTTTCAGAGAGGCTTCGCCAACGAGAGCGATTCGCCGCAGCCAGCAAAATCGGTAATTACAAACTTTTATCTTCATTGAGGAGTCATTGACTGTGGCGATTAGACCACCTAAATATAACTCTCAAGGCTTCACCTTGATCGAGCTGCTAGTATCCGTGCTGGTAATTGGGATTATCGCAGGAATGGCATCCCCTTCATTACTATCGCTCAATAAACCATTGCGCGATGGCTCGTTGCAGTTTCAGGCACATCTAAGTCTGATCCGCTCCAAAGCAATCTCTACCAATCGCGCCTATCGCCTCAGACCCAAATATCTGACTACTGCAGAATATCGAGGTCAAAATTATCAACAAACTCCCCACAATTTTATTGTTGAATATGCGCGTAATTGTCAAGAGTCCAGATATGGGTATGGTCTATCGAATGTAAATCCCTCCACAGATTCAAAGCGTCCATACAACTCAACTTATCCAGATGGGGCACCAGATGGTTGGCAAGTAGCATCTGAATTAGACCTCGATTTACCAGAGACAATTGGTGTAAGTGCTACTCCTGCACCGAAAATCAACGGTGTCGATATACCATCAACGTCAACATTATTCACAATTAGACCTGCAAATAGATCTGCGTCGATCTCATTGACTGCCGAACCCTATCTGAATTGGAGCATCTGTTACGACAATCGTGGCGTCGCTTCTCAAGCAGTATCTCTAACACTAAAAGATTCTCAAGGTAATAACAAAGCAAAATTTGCATTAATTGATGTGACAGGAGTTGGCAGCGTAGATATTAGAACCAG
>NZ_JANPGM010000530.1:0-5422 GCF_031423935.1 Chamaesiphon sp. VAR_69_metabat_338 | reverse complement strand
ATGCTAGATCGTTTAAATATTACTAAAACTTATTAATTGTTCGTTTGGGGTCGATCGATTGCCAGGAGGCGATCGATCGAGATCTCATGCTAAGTCTGGCTTGTAAAACTCATTAACCTTGCCCTCACCCCCAGCCCCTCTGTCTTGATTCGCTGTCTTGACCCAAAGCCATGGGTCGGGAACCTCCGCGCGATCTAAGTCGCTGTCTTGTCGCACACAAACGGGAGCGGCGCGCTCTGGCGAGGTTTCCTCGCCTTAGAAGTGCGACAAGACAGGGAACCTCCCGTTCGATGCGCTGCTGCTTGGTGCGCTAAACCTGGAGGAAACCTCCGTGACGAGCGCATCCGCAAACCGTCGGGGAACAAAGGCGTGCGCGAGCCGCTTCTTGAAGAAGTCGGGGGTCTGGCGGGATTTAATCATGATGCTTACTAACTTTGAGCCGATTAGAAACCTGATGCTCTGGGTCGATCCCTTCAAAAGTTGGCGGTATCCATACCCGTACCACCATCAAGATTGCCATCGAAATCAAGAACGCACAAGTCGCCATCACCTGTTGCCATTGAACTTCCAAAATCCCTTTGACAATTACCTCTCGCAGTACCGACACGATCGCCACTTCTACCGATACCCCGATCGATACCCGTTGTTCTTGGAGATAAATAATTAACAGTCGAAATAATTCGACCAAAATTAAAATAAACAAAATATCGGCAGTAATCTCATGAAAGCGCAAGGTTGTCAGCGAGAAGAATATTTCTTTCAACTGCAATACCATTACACAAAACAATCCAATACATAGAGAAATTGCAATGGCATCTTGTACTAACTCTAAAGTCCGCACGATATAACTACGATCGAACTGCTTATACCAAGGCGCACTCGATGTTACCTCAGGTATATTACTATCTGCTGGAGCGATAATTGACTGCTGCATATCTTTAGTTCCTGCGATAAGGGACATCGCTCTAAACTAACGTACAATCTGACGATCGAGCAATCATTAATTAATGAGATGTTTTGATAAATCTCATCAGCAAATTGCGATCGATAAACTGGAGATATCGATCGGATAAGTTCTATCGCTTGCGCGCTTTCCAAGTACCACCATAGACATAATCGGGACTATCGCGATCGAGTAATTGCCAACACTTGTCGCAGACAAACTGCCACTCACCGGATCGATCTACCCGAACCCGATACAAAACATCAGCCGGAAGCTGACAGCGATCGCAAGTTTTCGTCCGAATTCTTGTCACGGATCTATTTGCAAATAATGACAATTATTTTGAAGATCGGTAAGCAGATATCTTCTACAAAGTTCAAATCTGAAGCCATCCATTTTAGGATGTTCTACCGATCGACATTCTCGCTCTAGCGATACTTCACTAACTAGCCAAATCGGGGAAAACCGATCGCACAGCGGGATGGACGATCGATCCACTGCGCACATTCACCCCTTTGGCGAGATTGAGATCTTGTTCCAGAGCTGCCAATCCGCGATCGGCTAATTTGATGACATAGGGTGCCGTACTATTATTCAAGGCTTGCGTCGCCGTCCAGGGAACCGCTCCTGGCATATTGGGCACGCCATAGTGAACCACTCCTGCTTCTGTATACACCGGACTAGTGTGTGAGGTGGGGCGTACCGTCTCGATGCAGCCCCCTTGATCGACGGCGACGTCAATAATCACGGAACCTGGCTTCATCTCGCTCACGAGGGTTTTAGAGACGAGGATCGGCGCACGTTTACCCAAGATCAGCACCGCACCGATGACCAGATCGGCAGTACGCACGGAGGTTTCGATATTCTGCGCATTACTATAGAGATAAGTCACCCGCGAACCAAAAATAGTCTCCAAATAGCTCAATCGATCGACATTCACATCCAGGATCGTTACCTGTGCGCCCATCCCGACTGCCATCCGCGCAGCCTCCGTACCGACGATGCCCCCACCGAGAATGGTTACGCTCCCAGGTTGTACGCCCGGTACGCCGCCGAGGAGTACACCACTACCCCCTTGTTGTTTCTCTAGAAATCTCGCCCCAAATTGGATGGATAATCTCCCTGCGATGATGCTCATTGGTGCCAAGAGCGGGAGCTTGCCATCGGGTAATTCGACTGTCTCATAGGCGATCGCACTGACACCCGTATCGACAAGCTGTTCTGTCAACGCGCGGTTGGCGGCAAGGTGGAGATAGGTGAATAGGAGCTGATTTTTTTGGAGGTAAGCGTATTCTGTAGCTAGCGGCTCTTTAACTTTGACAACCATTGCTCGATCCCAAGCGGCTGCGGCTGTCGGCACGATCTTAGCTCCCGCTTGGATATATTCAGCATCGGGAAAGCTAGAGCCTGCCCCAGCATTAGTTTCGACAAATACTTGATGCCCCCGATCGATTAATGACCTAACAATACTGGGTGTCAAGCCAACTCGAAATTCTTGGTCTTTGGTCTCTCTGGGAATGCCAATATCCATGTTTTATGCTTATGATTGTCATCGTACTCACCATCATAGTAGAGTCCATCTGGGTTTTAGAAAGAGTTTTCGGATACCAAGAGAGGGGATAGGGAATAGGGAATAGGGATATAGAGCAGGAGAACCAGGAAAGATGGCATAACGAGTATTTAAAAACCTAAAACCTAAAGCCTCAAACCTAAAACCGAAACCCTGTCTTGATTCGCTAAACCGTCGGGGAACCCGACGAGCGCGAATCGCTACCCTCTATCCCCTATTCCCTATCCCCTATCGACATGAGCAACTACCACATACCAGGAATTATCGAAGGCTACTCCCATGGTCATTTTTTGATGGCGGACGATGAGGATAGCGATTTGCAGTGGTATTCTAGCAACGAACATGCGTTGATTCCGCTCGACGATCGCTTTCGCTATCCCACCTCACTACGACGGGTTATCAATCAAAATCGCTTTACCGTCAGGATTAATGGCGATTTTCGGGCTGTGGTGGCGGGTTGTGCCGATCGAGATACTACCTGGATTTCCCGCGAACTGCAACAGATTTACTGGGAATTAAACCAAGCAGGTTGGGCGTATAGTTTTGAAACTTGGCAAGGCAACGAACTCGCTGGTGGGATCTTAGGCATTGCCATTGGCAGCGCATTTATCGGCGAATCAATGTTTTTCCAGATTCCCGAAGGCTCGAAAGTGGCGATGGTACACCTAGTAAATCATCTCCGCCAGCAGAACTTCACCCTCTTTGATGCCCAAATGACCAATCCGCACCTCGAACGCTTTGGCTCTTACACGATCGATACTAAAGCATACCAAAAAATACTCCGAGTGGCCATCTCACAGCAGTGTAAATTTAGACCCGAATGCGAGGTGTAGTAGTCTTGGGCGTAGTGTTTTGCGGGGAGCGGGGAGCTAGCTTAAGCATCGAGCACAAAAATCCGATTCACTATCCACTATTCACTCCTTGTCCTCTAACCTGCTCGCCGTTGTTGACGATGTTGCTGGCGACGACGAGAATGCAACAATAGGTTCACCTTGCCGAGTAGTTCCTCGATTGCGACTGGCTTGCCAATGAGATCGTCGGCACCACATTCTAGTCCTAGAGCTGCTTGAGTGCGATCGAGTGCTGAGAATAGCAAAATCGGCGTCAGATCCCAAGTAGCATTGCTTCTAATCCGCTTCGTCATCTCGTAGCCATCAATCTGAGGCATGTTGATATCGAGAATAATTAAGTCTGGTGGCAGCAGATCCATAATTTGCAGCGCGATGAGGCCGTCGGTATAAGATATCGTCTCATAACCTGCTGTGGAGAGCACGGCATCGGTAACAGCCAAAATTTCTGGCGCATCGTCAACAACAAGGATTCTATTCGCGCCAGATCTTATACCAGTAACTACTGATTTCATTTATCGAAGTTTTGAGTTAATAATAGGACAAAAAACTAATAATCCAGCAATAAAGCCAATTTGTTTCAAAGAGTAGCAGCAATCGCGGATGCTGCTGGCACATGACTACGAGATTGAAATGCTACTTTAGATTAAACCCGCTAGTTCGGTAATTACAGAGACTGATGGGTCGCTTTTTTATTAAAGACAAGAAAAGATGAAATTAAATATTAGATTGAGATTATACCCGATCGAACCGATCGTCAATCCCAATTTGGTGAATTATTTCAGATTTGGGTCGAAAAATGTGTTAACTATCACGATCGTGAAGGCTACCACGCTGGAAATCGAGGATACTGGCGACAGCAGGCGATCGCGTCACTGTACTGAGCAATGTGATTCATCCAAACAGGAATTTGCGATCGCTTATGCTCGTGCTGGTACCGCTAGCTGCCATCTTCACCGAGCGATCGCGAATGCAGTTGAGTCGATTGTCAATAGCAAAGAAATAACAGATCGATCTATGAAAAATTTGGCTTTAAATATCATCGCGATCGTCAGGTTGAATCTCGATTTGTGGCACGATATGAGTATGAGATTAGCGATCTAATAAATTAATGGCTCAATACAAGCACGACCGATTTTTTAAATTTTACCTGCGTTCTCTATATCAGTCCAAAGGTGAGACACTTCAGAACATCCAGGTGCGAAATGATGAAGATCTAGAAATAGACTTTATGTTTGTCGCTCAATCGGATAAATTTGGCTGGGAACAGGAAGATTTAGGCTTATTTGATGCGTTGATGAAGGTTCACTCCACGATTATTATCGAGCATTACAGCGGCTATGCTCAGGAAAAGCATATCCACAAATCCATCACGCGCAAAAACTTGTATTGGGAGCCGAAACAAGCAGAATTAGCCACAACGCTTAAACAAGCCCAACAGACAGCCAAATATCAACAACTATCGCCCGAATCACTCCAGCTCATCGACAACCAAAACCCATTTACTTGGATTTTGACAGTCAATTGTAGTCCCGAACTATTAGAGCTATGTGGAGCCAAACCACATCCAGAATTCGGTGTCGGCGTATACGAAACAGTCAAACTTCTGCGGATGGGCATAGTCGTCATCGAGCAGCTAGAATATAGCTCGGCAACCATGTGGTTGAAGCTGCTAGGGAATAAAGAATCCGCTCGACGCGCGTTTGAGGGCATCGAACAGCTATCACCAGAGCGAAGGGAGAAAAATGATACAATACGGGCAAGCCTCAAATATTGCGTGTATCTCAAAGACTTACCAGTAAATAGTTTAAGTGCAGAGGAGCAAGAGTTTATGAGGACGATGGCAGAGATCGATGCTTGGTATGATGCTGAAATGGATAAGGCGGAACGGAAGGGTGAGCTAAGAGGTGAGCTAAAAGGTAAGCTGAATTCTGCCACTAGAGTTATGGGTGTGAAGTTTCAGGGATATGTACCAACGGAGAATGTGACGAGTCAGCTCGCTGCTTTGAATGAGGCGCAACTCGACGATTTGATTGTTGGGATGTTTAGTTGGCAGTCGGT
>NZ_JANPGM010000529.1:0-3035 GCF_031423935.1 Chamaesiphon sp. VAR_69_metabat_338 | reverse complement strand
CGAAGCGTAACGCACCGCAGCCATTATTTTTGGTGCGTTACGCTTCGCGATAACACACCCTACAACATTATCTGACAATCTAGTCCGCGAAGGCGGACTTTGCATCATTAGCGAAGACTTTAGTCTCTGGGCAAATTACGGCGCACGGACAAATTACCGACTCGCGATCGAGACTATCTGTCAGTGTAATTTCATCGCGGTAATGTCGCGGTGTCTGCATCAATAATTGCCATGCTTCTACTACTGGGATGAGATTATAAGATTCGGGATAGTGAGTCTGCAATAATTCCTGGACTACGGGATAGTAATCAGAATTGATACTAGGAAATAAGTGATGCTCGGTATGATAGGAAAAATTAAAATGCAACAAGTCAAAAATCTTGGGCATTTTTAACGAAACACTATTTACTAGCGGATCGTTAACATCTGTCATCGGACAGAGGAAATGATTGGTATAAATATAAAACATTACCCCCGCATAGCCAATCCCCAACGGCAATATATAGCCTAATCCAATCGCCAGCGGATTAAATTTAAGGAATGCTAAAATACTCAGATGAACTACACCAATTGCTACTAATTCGATCGCGATCGCTTGGCGTTTGCGCGGACTGACGACGACTGGAGCTGGCACGTAATCGACATCATCGCGATTGAAGATTAAAATTGAAGTAATATGGCGAAACGTATGCACAACCCATGATGTTGCCATTCCTAAAGCTAAAAAAGCCCAATTGACACCAGAAGATGGGACGAACAGATTTTGAATCCACTTACCCCAAGTATCATTTTGACCGACTAAATACATCCGATCGGGATCGCCGATCGCATTAGTTTCGGTATGATGTTTGTGATTGTGAACGGATTTCCACAGCGTCGGGGGCATCCACAATAGTGCCAAAGCCAAAAAACTGACTAAGTATCGCGACATTGGCTGTTTGATGGTACTGCCGTGCATCGCATCGTGGGCGGCAAATAAACAGATAATAATACTATTGCCCATTACTAGACTTAAGGGCAGATAGAGCCATAACCACTCGATCGACCACCGATCTAAGTCGCGAGCGATCGTCCAACCAAGCACTAAAATTAGGAGATTGATGGCGAGAATAAATAATTTCTGGGAATTTGGTTTAAAAGCTAATTCGGGGAGGAGTGGGCGCAGTACTTTGAGATATTCAGCTTGAGAGATCATTAATTTCTGACAATAAGTTGTTTCGGTATAGCAGTTCGTCAGATTAATAATTGACAGTAACAGCAATAGACAATTCAAGCTATATTCTAACTTAACTACCGATCGCGATCTCGCTGTCTGTCGATCTCTTGTTGTAGTTTATCGATCTCTCGCTGCAAGCGTTCGGCTTCACTCGTCTGCTCGCTACTGACAGTATCGACAGCGACGCGTTGATAGTTACCGCGCCGAATCTCTTGATAGTCGATCGAGTTCGTCCATTCTTGCAGATAGTGAATGCGTTCGACGGGGAATGGATGACTGAGCATTCCATTGACACCGACATACATCAATGCTTTATAGATTTGATTCAAGCCATCCTCATCTAAGTTGCGATATTTTTCCGACTGCTTGATAAATTCTTCGAGACTGCATTCATCGATAAATTGCTTGCTGCCGCCAGAAATTTTCATCATCGTCGTCATCACGGTGCGCGGATTTTCCATCACCAATAATGCCGCGCGATCGGATGATAATTCTGCCTTGCGCCGCCATTCATAAAAAGCCACAATCAAACCATTGCTTAGGATATTGCCCAGTCCGAATGTCATTTCACCGATCGCTGAAGCAGCATTCATCACCCACATCGCCATTTGAGTCAAGACCGTGTGGCCGCATTTAATATGTCCGAGTTCGTGAGCTAAGACGGTCTTAATTTCATCTAGTTCGAGTAAATCTAGCAAACCAGTATTAATGACAATATAGGGATTTTCTTGTCCCATCGCATAACTATTGACTTGAGGATTTTGACTGACAAATAACAGCGGTTCGGGATAAATATCCAAATCGCGCGCGCATTCGCGAAACATCCCATAAATAGTCGCATATTGTCTGGGGCCAGCCTGAATACTATTGCCCATAAGATAGACTAACTGGGGACGCTCGTAAATAAATTCGATGAATTTACTCGCTACCAGATTAAAACCGGGCACGCTGCGCAGAGCTTGTTCTGCTTGCAGATCGAGTGGATGTTTGAAAGCTTCGCTCGAAATACCTGGATAAGTAGCCATATGGATGCTAAGTTAGGGTTGGAAATTGCTCAGAGGAAGATGTTGTATTGCAGTACTTATCTCTATTATACTAATAGCAGATCGAACGATACTAATTGGCAACGTTTTGTCTGAATTGACAACACCAGTGCAGCTTTTTTAATGTCTTCAATCGATCCGATCTCCGTGCTAATACTCGAATGAGTCGCCGATCGCTGCTATGAATCAAAATTTAGTTGATAAGTTACTATTGGATTTGAAAAATAGCGATCCAAATATTCGCGAACGCGCTACGCGGCAACTCTGGAGTATTTGGTTTTGGCAAAAAGGTAAGATTCCCCTCTCCCAGATCGAGGAGAGCGAGAAGTTGTTATCAGAAGGTAACGTGGCCGCTGCTACATCGATTTTAGACGATCTAGTCGATGCGTTGCCAGATTTTGCCGAAGCCTGGAATCGGCGTGCCGTCCTCAAATTTATGACTCAAGACTACGATCTGGCGATCGCTGATTGCGAGATGACACTAGATCTCAATCCAGTTCATTTTGGCGCGTTGCATGGTTTGGGCTTGTGTCATGCGGCGTTAGGCAACTATGCCGCCGCGATTCGGGCATTTCGAGCCGCACTCGATATCCAGCCGCACGCGATCGAAAATCAACGGTTGATTCTCGAATGTACGGCAAGGTTGAGCTAGCGAGGGGAGGGTACCCACGAGGGCAGTGGTGTCAACTTAAACATTATGACTCACCCCAAATCAGAGTAGAAAGAGCATCTCGCTCTCGATGTCTGGTGCGTTCAGACTTGAGGACACCTAAAAT
>NZ_JANPGM010000528.1:0-14531 GCF_031423935.1 Chamaesiphon sp. VAR_69_metabat_338 | reverse complement strand
CCCGTTGAGGAGCGACCCAAATCACGCGGAGGTTTCCTCCGCATGTGTTTGGGTCAAGACAGGCGGGACGCGTCTTGACCGAAAGCCATGGGTCGGGAACCTCCGCGTGATTTCGGTCGCCGCCCCCTCAAACTCCCCTGTCTTGACTCGCTAAACCGTCGGGGAACACCGGCGTGCGCGAGTCGCTGCGTAAGGTTCGGTGGCGAAGCCTCTCCGCGAGGAGACTCTGTGTGAAGCGGGGTGGGGGGGATGATTGCGATCGCACAACCCCACATCTGGGGGTTCAACCCCCAGACCCCCCATTAGAAGGCGGAGAGGATAGTGGCGATCGCCCGATCGATTTTGGCGGGTTCCAAACTATAAACCAGCGGAGACTTAACTACTTATAATCGGCACTATCCACTATCCACTATCTACTCCCCCCAAGTCTTAAAACCTAAAACCTAAAACCTAAAGCCTAGAGAGTTTCAGCGGTTTGCTCTTGAATTACCGCACTCCAATTATCATCCGTCATCGCGGCTACGAAGTTATCGCGTTTTTGCTCGTTGCTCAGCGCGGCGGCATCTAATTCTCGACTCAAGGCACCATCTGCCATCGCGCGGCGCAGTTTGAGTTTCTTTTCTTCGTATGCGGCTTTTTCCGCATCGGACATGGCGGCTTTGGCAATTTCACCGACGGTAGTTGCCCAGACGCCACCTTCACCTGTATTTCCAGGCGGTACTGCATCTAATTCGGCAATCCATTTGTCGCGGATGCTTTCCATTTCTTCCCGCTTGGGAAACTTAAATACTTGCACGCGCACGCCAGCACAGACATCGCTCCCATGTTCGGCCAGATGCCCCTTGAGTGATGTCAACACATTGCGGGAGTAGCCAACATATTGAGTGCGATCGGCACTGTCTAAGACGGCATAAACCCCAGCCACACGGGCATTTTCTGCCAGTGATTGCCATGCACTCAGTGGTAAAACGACATCGCTATCTACAGCTATTTGTGCTTGCGCGGTTGTCACGGCATGTTCGTCCGCCGCACTGTAGAGAAAATCATGCAAACCCTGATGATTGGTGGGGACATTTTGATGCTCTAGCGGTAAGTCAGTCGGATTTTTCACGATCGTCTATTCCAGATGAAGAAGCTACCGATCATTGTAGATGCCGATCGGATAAGCTCGATCGAGCCTGACACCTTTCTTAGAGATTGCCACTAGCCCACCGCTAAGAGGATGTCTGAGAGAAGACGATCGAGAAATTCTCGCTAATCTCGATTAAAGTCAGCCCTCCTGACATCTGAACTGTAACTATAGACGGGTCAATCGATAACGATCGAACATGACTTCAAATCCATTTCCCTCTGGCGATGCACACATGATGCCAACCTGAACTTCTGGCCCGATCGGGAAGTAAGCTAATCTCAGCAGCACATATTTTAAGTTAGCGTCCAGATATGAAATATGAATTGCTTCTTGGCGACGTTCGACACGGAGGCGAAGAGCTAAAGGCGGTAGAGGCAGTGGAGTCATCGACCAGTCTGAGTAATTGTGAGTGACAACAGCACTCAAATTCTGCACTCCATCGACATACTCTATCCCTGCTTTGACCCAATGCTGCTCATCAGCACGAATCATTAAACCTGCTTGGTCGTATAAATCCCGATAGCTCCCGCTGATGTCAACTTCCATCACAAAATCTGTACTTACGCGCTCAAAATAGAAGTGACCGTTATCACGAATGAAGTCATAGTGAGTAATTCGCCAAAAATCAGTCTTGGAAGATGTAGTGACAATAACTCGATCGTGAGAACTCGACCAATGAGCGGGTTCATTCAGCCATTGCATATTGTTTTTGTCGATATCGATCGTCAGCAGAGCATACTTTTAAATTCTAAAACCTTTTCTCTAAAATCTTTGGCGATCGACAGTTTGAAATGTAGAAGTAGATGTTTGACCGATCGGGATTGGGTAGCTGATAGTTACATCAGTCAAGAGTTAGCGAACTTTCAAAAAGCTAACTTAGATCGAGATTAGCTGTAGATTCTTGGTCAGCACAACGCAACGCCAATGTATCCTTCAAATGGACGATTTATTCAAAGTAATAATGTCTTTATGATATAGAACTGGCTAAATTCATAACTTAGAGAATTAGGAATCAGGTAATGGCAGATAACGCAACTGTAACAGGCGGTTGTCCGTTCCGTGGTACTCGCATTGAAGGTGCTCAGGGCTTGGGGCCGACGCTCGAAGATTGGTGGCCGGAGCGACTGCGAGTGGAGATCCTCCACCAACAGACCGATCTGGCCAATCCGCTGGGAGCCGATTTTGATTACGCTCAGGCGTTCGAGACGATCGATCTTAAAGAGCTGAAAAACGATATTTTCAAGCTGCTCGAAACGTCTCAGGATTGGTGGCCTGCCGATTACGGCCATTACGGGCCGCAGATGATTCGGATGGCTTGGCACGCAGCGGGTACCTATCGGATTGCCGATGGTCGCGGCGGTGCTGGCAGTGCGCTCCAGCGGTTTTTACCGATCGAGTCGTGGATCGACAATGGCAACACCGACAAGTCGCGTCGTCTCCTCTGGCCGATTAAGCAAAAATATGGTAGTGCGCTGAGCTGGGCAGACCTAATGGTGCTGACTGGCAATTGCGCCCTCGAATCGATGGGTTTCAAGACCTTTGGCTTCGGCGGTGGGCGGTTAGACGCGTGGCAGGCCGACACTGCGACCTATTGGGGTGCCGAAACCGAAATGCAGGGTCGGTCGCGGTGGCACGGCGATCCTAAAGGAGAGTATTACGACCTCGAAAATCCGGTAGCGGCTTCCGAAATGTCGCTGATCTACGTCAATCCAGAAGGCCCCGGCGGCAATTCCGATCCGATTTCTTCGGCGCGTGAAATCCGTGAAACCTTCGCGCGGATGGCGATGAATGACGAAGAGACCGTTGCCCTGATTGCTGGCGGTCACGCCTTCGGCAAGAGCCACGGTGCTGTTGGGAAGGAAAATATCGGCCCTGCTCCGGCAGGCGCATCGATCGAAGATCAAGGTTTGGGCTGGATGAATTCCGCAGGCACTGGTAACGCTGAGTTCACCATGACCAACGGGATCGAGGGTGCCTGGACTTCGGAGCCGACCAAATGGGATGCCGAGTATCTACATAACCTGTTTAACTTCGAGTGGGAACTGACCGAAAGCCCTGCGGGTGCCAAACAGTGGCGACCGACGGTATCGACTCCCGATGCCACCACGCCCGACGCGCATATCGAAGGTCAGCGCAATCCGCTGATGATGATGACCTCGGACATCGCCTTGCGTGCCGATCCGGAGTACGCCAAAATCTGTCGTCGCTATCTCGACAATATGGCAGAATTTGAGGACGCATTCTCCCGCGCCTGGTACAAGCTCGTCCACCGCGATATGGGGCCTAAAACCCGCTACCTGGGAGCCGAAGTACCAGTAGAGAGTTTAATCTGGCAAGACCCGATTCCGAAGAACGATCGCGATCCGATCGATGCGACCGATATTGCCGATCTCAAATCCAAGCTCCTCGCTACGGGCTTGAGCGTTTCAGCACTCGTTGGTACGGCCTGGGCTTCAGCCTCGACTTTCCGCAACTCCGACAAGCGGGGCGGCGCAAATGGCGCGCGCATTCGCCTCGCGCCGCAAAAAGATTGGGAAGTGAATCAGCCCCAACAGCTTGCCAAAGTGCTATCGGCACTTGAAGGCGTACAGCAAGCATTTAATGATATCCAGACTGGCAGCAAGCAAGTCTCGCTAGCCGATCTCATCGTGCTAGGCGGCTGCGCGGGTGTCGAGCAAGCCGCTCGTGATGCTGGTGTCGAAATCCAGGTGCCCTTCACGCCAGGTCGGATGGATGCCAAGCCGGAGGACACCGACATCGAGAGTTTCGAGTGGCTCCATCCAGTCGTCGATGGTTTCCGCAATTTTCAGAAACAGCAGTCCAAGGTGGCCTGTGAGGTGTTCCTGATCGATCGAGCGAACCTGCTCACGCTGACCGCCCCACAGCTCACGGCACTAATCGGCGGCCTGCGGGCGATCGGCATCAACTGGGATGGTTCACAGCACGGCGTATTTACCGAGCGACCTGGCGTGCTGACCAACGATTTCTTCGTCAACCTGTTCGATATGGCCACGGTCTGGAGCGCAACCAATAACGAAAAGACGACATTTGAGGGTCGCGATCGGAAAACTAATCAGCCCAAGTGGACTGCAACCCGCGCCGATCTGGTGTTCGGCTCCGATCCGCAGCTCCGCGCTGTCGGTGAAGTCTATGCCGCCAACGATGGCCATCAGAAACTGGTGCGCGATTTCGTGGCGGCATGGGATAAGGTGATGATGCTCGATCGGTTCGATATCCCCAATCGCGGTCATGTGGGTAAGCCTCCTGAAGGCTAGCCTGGAGAGTGACAGACGTTAGGGAAAGAGGGCAATGTCGGGTCGGTGCGCGCCGACTCGACCTTCAACGGTATCGTTAAGTCATTCCCATGACAGAGCAGCCGTGTCTGTTTTTTAACGATCGCTGAAAACAGCGATCGATGTGTCGAGTCATTAATCGATCGTCCGCTCGACACATCGATCTATCGAAAGATCTTTGACCGAGCTAATTTGTGTCGATCGGATAATAGAATCTTTCTTTCATGTTGATGTCGGTTGCTTAAAGATCCTCCCAATTTAAAATCAATGGCAATTGCCAAATACTCGATTCCGCAAAGCGGACGCTCCGCGAACGAAATCCGATCGGTTACAATCGAGTTGGGATAAGTAATTGGAGGTGTTATGACAACCGCTGTAATTGCAGAATTAGATTCGCGTCCGGTAGATTTTAGTACGGTGAAATTTACCGCCGAACAGTTCGAGCGAGTCTGTGAAGCCAACCCCGATCGATCGTTCGAGCTAACCGCACAAGGAGTTTTAGAAATCGAGCCACCAGTCGGTGTAGAAAGCGGTAATTACGAATCAGAATTATTAGGGGATCTAGTTATTTGGAACCGTCAGACTAGATTAGGCAAGACTTTTAACTCTTCAACCGTTTTTACACTACCTAATGGTAGTAAAAGATATCCCGATGCAGCGTGGGTAGAACTCTCGCGGTGGGAGGCGGTGAGTCGAGCGGAACGCAAAAAATTTGCGCTACTGGTTCCCGATTTTGCGATCGAACTGCGCTCCGAAATAGACAGATTGCCAATTAATCGATCTCGCTCAAGCGTTTTCTCAATCCCACATTCCGCTAGTCTGAGCGATCGAAAAATAATTAAAACGAAGCCATAGGATCGTAGCGATTGCATTCTCAACAACATCAGACTATTGAAAACCCACATTCCGATCTCTGAAGACAAGCTAAATCGGTAAAAGCATTGCTAAGAAAGAATTGTAGATCTTATTATTTTTTAGCAGATTCTCCACGGGAGCGACTGAAATCACGCGGAGGTTTCCGACCCATGGCTTTCAGTCAAGACAGAGGCTACGCCAACGAACTAGCGGAATGTGGGTTGAATATATTGCCTGGGAGCCACGCACACCAGTCGCTTGAAGTGCGAGCCAAAGTGACTTTGACTCACAAATCCAGTCGTAATAGCCACTTTCTCGATCGACCAGTCGCGTTTGAGTAGTCGGTTTGCTTGTAAAATTCGTAATTGAATTTGATAGGCGTGCGGTGGCATCCCAAACGTTTTGCTAAACGAGCGATTGAGATGAAACGAACTGAGTTCGGCAATCTGTGCTAGTTGCTCTAACGAGATCTCTCGATCGTAATGCTCCTCTAAATAGGCTCGCAGGCGATTGACAGGCCCAATTTCCGCCCCTAACTCGGTAAGAATAGGTGGACTCTGGGCAGAGCGCAGCATTAATTGTGCCAACAAATCCAAGATTAATGTCTGTTGTTCGAGCTGGGAACTCTGTCTTTCTATGGCTTAATGAACTCGAATGAATAGTTTATTAAAACCGCGATCGTGGACTAGCGGCGTTGGAAAAAATGGTAACTCTGTTTCGAGTCCAGCAACTTCGATCGCCACTTGTTGAAGTACATCTAGACCTACCTGTAGCCCGCGATACGTGCAGTTTCGATCGCTCGCACACTCAGTCTGATGTGCTTGGCCAGGTTGTGTCACTACCAGGGTATTTGATGGCACGTTATGCGTCGTCCCTCGGTAGTTAAACTGCCAGCCATCACCCTGACGAATTCCCAGCTCCAGCTCTTCATGAAAATGACGGGGCAACGAATGGCTTCGAGAAACACCATGAACCAACTCGTTGGCGTAGCCTCCGCTTCGCGGAATCGATGGTAGGTATTGCGATCGCCAAATTTTCGTGCGTGACGGATTTACTTTCAATGGCACCACACTACAAAGTATTTTTTAATTTTTAGCCGAAATATATCAAAATTTCTCTATCGATCGATAGAGGTTAAATATAATTTTGACAATAATACCAGCTTGCAATTTAGAACTTTTGAGAGTTTTATTTGGCTCGATCGATATCAGCCAATAGCCGCTTCTAGACTAAGTTTGAGCAAATCAATGTTAGCTTCGTTCGTATTTCATCGAGCTTATACTTGCACTATTCGATCGATTTAGCCCGAAAGACTGTATGTGTACAGTGAATAGGCATGGATTAGGCAGGAGTCTGGTGGTTAAAGTCCAAGGTACAGGAATCGAACCTGTCTAGAGCTTCCGCTCGCGGATTATGAGTCCGCTGCCTAAACCGATCGGCCAACCTTGGAGACATTCGATCATTTTAACATTGACTACAACAATTGACTATTGACATCTTCATTACCGCTATTAGAGTCGAGCGATTCCGAACAGAGATTGACGCACAGCAGATATTGATGTTATAGTTTAAAACTGCAAGGACGTATAGCTCAGTTGGTTAGAGCGCATCGTTGACATCGATGAGGTCCGCCGTTCGAGTCGGCGTACGTCCATAGGTTAAAGACACACTGCTGGTAAGGCTTTGGTGATTTTGTGTTAGCAGCCCTCCTATACGGTCGCGAAGATCTGCGCCTAGAAACTATCGACAGACCTTCACCCGCTGAGGGCGAAGTCACGATCGAGGTAATGGTAGCTACAACTTGTGGCACAGATCTCAAAGTATGGCGGCGCGGCGGACACGCCAAAATGCTGGAATTGCCGACCAGGTTCGGGCATGAAGCGGCAGGCAAAATTGTCGCGATCGGTCGCGGTGTCACCGATTGGCAAACTGGCGATCGAGTGGTTGCTAATAATTCGGCACCCTGTCTGAAGTGTTTCTTTTGCGATCGGCAAGCATATTCCCTCTGTCCCAATTTGACTTGGAACAATGGTACCTTCGCCCAGTTCCAAAATATTCCCGCCCCGATCGTCAAACATAATCTCCTTAGAATTCCTGCCAATCTCGATCCGGGATTAGCCTCAATGACCGAACCCCTAGCTTGTGTGTTGCATGGCGTGGCACGGAGCAATTTTACCCCTGATTCGCGAGTAGTCGTCATTGGCGACGGGGCGATCGGGTTGATGTTTGTGGCGGTGATGGCGAGTCAATGTCAGTCTGTGTGGTTGTTTGGCGGCAACGATTCCCGATTGGCAGTCGGCGAAAAATTAGGAGCCGATCGAGTCTGGAATTACCACACAGTCGATATTCCCAGCACCGTGAGGGAATTAACCCAAGGCTGGGGCGCGGATATCGTCATCGAAGCTACTGGCGTACCCAGTGTATGGGAAACGGCGATTGCTTGCGGTCGTCCGGGTGCGACGATTAATTTATTTGGCGGTTGTCCTAAGGATACGACGATTAACGTCAATACCGATCGGCTGCATTACAGCGAACTCACCATCAAAGGAGTGTTTCATAACACGCCAGAGCACGTTCGCGCGGCGTTAGCTTTACTGGCGAGCAAGTCTATTCCCTTTGAGTTATTAATTAGCGATCGACGTCCCTTAACCGATTTGGCGCAAACTTTTGAGGATATGCGCGATCGTCAGGTTATCAAGGTGGCGATGCTGCCAAACTAGTCACTGCTTGGATCTGGACGCAATCGGATCGATTACACTGTTCGATCGCATGGCACAATATAGGAGATATTCAACAACAACTAACTGTGGACATCGGGATCGTTGGCATCGGATTAATCGGCGCGTCGCTAGGTTGGGATTTGCGCCAACTAGGACACAAAGTAATTGGTGTCAGTCGCCAACAGGTTACGTGCGAAACTGCCGAACGGCAAGGAATTTGCGATCGAGCCAGTTGCGATTTAGCTAGTCTCAAAGATACCGAAGTAATTTTTATTTGTACGCCGATTGCGGCAATTCTCCCGACGATCGAGCAATTGAGTCATCATCTCGATCCTGCGACAATTATCACCGATGCCGGCTCTGTCAAAGGGACGATCGTCGATCGCGGCACCGAATTATGGGCTAATTTTGTGGGAGGACACCCGATGGCAGGCAACTCTGAGAGTGGAATTGCCGCCTTTGAGAAGGGGCTATTTGCCGATCGACCTTATGTTTTGACCCCTACACTTAAAACTGCGCCTGAAGCCTTAGAATTGATAGCCGATCTGGTTCGATCGCTCGACTGTATTCTTTATCAAACTACTCCCGCACAGCACGATCTGGCAGTAGCTTGGATTTCGCATTTACCGATTATGGTAAGTGCTAGTTTGATTAGTGCTTGCTTGCATGAAACCGATCCGACAATTCTCGATTTAGCCAAAAAGTTTGCCAGTACGGGATTTAAAGATACTAGTCGCGTCGGTGGTGGCAATCCTGAAATGGGGATGATGATGGCCGAATACAATCGCGATGCTATTTTGCGATCGTTGCATGGATATCGCGATCGCTTAGATGGAATTATCGACTCGATCGAAGCGCAACAATGGACGGAAATTAAGGACTTACTCGCTACCAATCAATCTAGCCGTCCGGAATTTCTCAATGTCGATCGCGATTAGACTCGAAACGATCCGAAGTGCCACCTGTTTCATGAATATGGGAGGTGCCATTGAGTTGCAGCGATTTTTGCTCTGGATATTGCTTGGCTGCTGCGATCGGTTTATTTTACTGTGTCGATCGAGAGTCAGGTTAATGAGATTTCACTAAAAAAGACCGATCGATTCGATCGGTCTTTTTTAATGATTTACTAATTAAATGTTATTTGATAAACAACATTTCTTCGTAAGTGGGTAACGGCCATAAGTCATCGGCAACTTCTGCTTCGAGTCCATCCGCATACTTACGGACATCATCCATCAATGGTCGGACAGTTTTGACTAAATATTGCATGTGAGCTTCCATCGAGTCAAAGTCTTCATTGTGCAATGATGCTTCTAATTTACTAGTCAACTCCATCATTGATTTAGTTAAGCCGGCGACTGTGCGAGCACTGTCAGCATCGAAATCGACACCGATTTCTTTGAGTCCGGCAATTGTCGTTGCTAAGTCAGTCAAGTACCGCGTTGCGGCTGGATAGATCAGCGTTTTAGCCATGCTGATGACCAGTTTCGCTTCGACCTCGATCGACTTGATGTACTGTTCGGCATAGGTTTCATAGCGGCTGGCCAGTTCGACCGGCGAGAGAATCCCCATGCTGCTAAAGAGCTTGACGATCGCCTCTTCGTTCAGGACTGGGAGTGCGTCAGCGGTCGTCCGCAGGTTCCGCAAGCCGCGTTCTTCGACGGCCATTTTGTGCCACTCTTCCGAGTAACCGTTGCCGTTGAAGACTACCGCACCATGATTGTCGATGACTTCTTTGAGCACAGTCTGAATCGCAGTATTGAGTTCGACCCCTTTAGCCACTTCACCTTCGAGCTTATCGGCCATCCAGGTGAGGGAATCGGCGAGGATCGTATTCATCGCCACCAAGGGGCCAGCGACCGATTGGCCGGAACCGACGGCGCGGAACTCAAAGCGGTTGCCAGTAAAGGCAAACGGTGAAGTCCGGTTGCGATCGCCAGCGTCTTTGGGTAGCATTGGCAGGGTATCGACACCGATATTCATCATCCCTTTGGACTGAGATCCGGTCAGATTGCCCTGCTTAATTTGGTCGAAGACATCTTGCAATTGCGAACCCAGATACATCGAGATAATTGCGGGTGGTGCTTCATTGGCACCCAAACGGTGATCGTTGCTAGCCGTGGCAATTACCGCCCGTAACAGAGGGCCATAAGTATGAATACCGCGAATAATCGCACCGCAGAACACCAAAAACTGAACATTGGAGTGGGGATTGTCGCCGGGATCGAGTAAGTTACCTTGAGTCGCGTTACCAACCGACCAGTTGACGTGTTTGCCGGAACCATTAATCCCTGCAAACGGTTTCTCGTGCAGCAAGCACATGAAGCCATGCTTCTTAGCCATCGTCTTGAGCGTGGTCATGATTAGCTGTTGGTGGTCGGTCGCGACGTTGGCAGCTTCATGGTAAGGCGCGATCTCAAACTGACCGGGCGCGACTTCATTGTGCCGAGTTTTGGCGGGAATACCGAGGCGGTAGAGTTTTTCCTCTACGTCTTGCATGTAGACTTGCACGCGTTCGGGAATGGCACCGAAGTAGTGGTCGTCAAATTGTTGGCCTTTGGCGGGTGGCTTGCCAAATAGCGTGCGACCAGCCAGTAATAGGTCAGGGCGACTGTTGGCAAAGTTGGCATCGACCAAGAAGTACTCTTGCTCGGCACCACAGCTAGAGTTGACCGGCGCAATGTTGGTATTGCCCAGAATTTTCAAGACTCTGGTGGCTGCTTTATTCATCGCAGCATTCGATCGCAGCAATGGTGTCTTTTTGTCGAGAGCTTCGCCCGTCCACGAGACAAATACTGTCGGGATACACAGGGTTGAACCGTTATCGGTTTCCATAATGAAGGCCGGACTAGTTACGTCCCACGCCGTATAACCCCGTGCTTCAAAGGTCGAGCGGATGCCACCATTAGGGAAGGACGAACCATCAGGTTCGCCTTGCACCAGCAGTTTGCCCGCAAATTCCGAAATCACCGAGCCATCGCTTTGGACGGAGACAAACCCGTCATGCTTTTCAGCGGTCGCATTAGTGAGCGGATAGAATACGTGCGCGTAATAGAGCGCGCCTTTAGAAATCGCCCAATCCTTCATAGCGACAGCGATCGAATCTGCAATGTTGATATTTAGCGGTTCGCCAGTTTGAATCGTTTTCTTGACAGATTTAAAAACATCTTTAGGCAGGCTTTCTTGCATCTTGCCCAAGGTGAAGACATCGCACGCCCACAGATCTTCTAGGCGTTTGGGAGCCTTGGGGGGCATTGGCTCGCGGTTAGTAATTTGATAAATTGCTTGCATCCGGGATTCGTTTCCACTCACAGCTTTTTCCTCTCTGGCTCTTAACACCAATAAATAATAATTCTGAATAGCTTTCTAAAATAGCTATATATGATACCAATTGACAGCGACGAATGTGTCTGCCCGATCGACAAGACCGCATTGAAGTCATAAATATTTAAAAATTGATATGACAACTCCACACCGAATCTGCCGATCGAGCGCGCCAAATAACTACACCGATGAAATCTGCAAGCTGGTTAACACAGTTCGCAGACTCGATTTCTGGGATATTATCGCATGGTAACGCGAGATCTGGGAATTTTGTGGTTAAATCGATCGATTTGCCGATAACTCAGCCAGATGTATCGATCCTGGCGATGGCATCAGAAATAACTGGACAGTCGATTAAATTAAGTTATGATTAAGATTGTGAGCAAAGTTATTTCAAAGCTTCTCGCCACCACAAAATTATTCATTTTTTGGCATAGTTTTCAGATGAGTATCTCCTCACCCATTCCAACTAACGATACCTCGATTTGGACTAGCCTCAAACAAGCAATTGATGCTAGTTCGGGGTTTCAACACTGGGCATCTCAATTACCCACTCCAGAACGCGCCGCTCTTAATGCCGATACCCTCGTGCAACGCTATCTCCGCGAAACTTTAGAAACTTTAGCATACTAATTAATTACATCCTAACGAGCGATCGATATTTCTATCGATCGCCCGTTAAATATTAATGATTAAAATTATTTAGATCTTGACTTCTAAATAACCGCTGCTTACAATCTCAAAATTTTCAGTCGATCGATCTTAAGATCCGCGCAACCGCATCCGGCGCGTCCAGACTAATAAGACCAATAAAAAGATGACGACTGGAATCCCGACTAAATAGCGATCGGGAGAGCGCATCAACTGTAAATAACTTTCTATCAGCCAATCGCCGCGAAACAGCGCGATCGTGCCACCTAAAGCGATCGCGGGGCCGAATGGCAAGGGTTTAATAAATTGAGTCGCGCCAGCTTTGAAACTCCGACCGGAAACTGCGCTGTAAGCGGCCACCGCTATAAATCCACCGATCGCCAAGACTGAAGCCAAACCTCCTGCTAGCAGCACAACCTTCCAACTCGACCACGCACCGATCGTTGCCATCAGTTTGGCATCGCCGCCACCTTGGGCTAATTGACCCATCATGATACTGCCGACGAACGCAATGGTATCGTAGAGCCAAATCCCGACTAACATGCCCAAGATGCCTTGGATCAGGTATTCTCGCCCACCGGCAACTGAATGGTTGGTATCGAGATAGCCCGCAACATATTGAAAAGTCAATCCCAGCACTAATCCCGATTGAGTGAGGGAGTTGGGGAGGGTCATCGTATCTAGGTCGATCAGGGTGAGTGCGAACAACCAGCACATCAACAGCGAATATCCAACTGTCTGAATCGAGAGGCCGTAGCGGTTGTAAACCAGAACAAAGATAATCGCAGTTATCGCCTCGACAATTGGGTAACGTGGTGAAATCGGCGTCTTGCAGTGCCGACATTTACCGCGTAATAATAACCACCCCAAGATCGGGATATTTTCACCCAGACCAAGTTGATGGAAACATTTCGGGCAGCGCGATGGCGGCCACAAGATCGAAAGTCCCGCCGGAATGCGATAGACGACTACATTTAGAAAGCTGCCGATCGCCGCACCCAACCAAAAGATGATAACTTGAACGATCGTATCGTAAATATTCACTACTATAGCGATCTGCTTTGTAGATGCAGATGTAGATACACTAAATCTATAATTCCCCGACTGGAGTGAGAAATTTCGTTATTTTAGGAGCGGGGGAAGACTGGGAAAGGGGGGACTGGGGGACTATAACGCATTCCCAACTCCGATACAGTAGTACCGCAACTTCTAATTCCCCGCTCCCCGCTCCCCCCTTTCCCAGTCTTCCTACTTCACTGCAAACCAGAGATCCGTACCTAATTTTCCAACTGGTCGATCGAGATAAAATACTCTTCAGGTAGCAGAATTGGAAAACTACTAAAAATTAACTTGCCGCGATAACTCAGCTTATTCATGGCTACCCCGATCGGCTGTCGTCGCCGTTCTCGATCGGGATTGACCTGGCAATAGAAAGTATAGATATCCTTCGCAGCCCTAAGGAGTGCTGGATCGATGGGTACTTGAGAGTTGAACTGCGACATTGGAATAGATTTGGCGCGAGGCGGCTCAATCGTAAACAAAATAGTTATTCCTAAAATTATTTTTGAATATTTTAAGATAGATGCGGGTGAGTTTGCAGCTAAGTTACATCCTGAAATCGATCGTCACCCGATCTATGCATTAACGCGAGCTTCGCCTGTGAAGACAACCGGCATCCCTCTGGGACTGGATTAGAGTTGGGATAAGGCGGCGATCGACACTCGACCCATCTCCTGACAGCCAACTGCGGTCATGTCTGCTGACATAATATCACCAGTTCTGTAACCCAGATCCAAAACTTTTAAAACCGCCCGCTCGATGCGATCGGCTGCATGTGGTTGGTTTAAGCCATAACGTAGCATCATCGCCGCACTCAGCACTTGCGCCAGCGGATTGGCGATATCTTTGCCAGCAATATCGGGCGCGGAACCGTGTACGGGTTCAAATACCCCCAGCCCCGTCGCCCCCAGACTCGCCGACGGCAACATGCCGATACTGCCAGTCAACATCGCCGCAGCATCGGAGAGAATATCCCCAAATAGATTGCTAGTAACGATCGTGTCGAACTGTTTGGGCGCGCGGACGAGTTGCATCGCGGCATTATCGACATACATGTGGGTCAATTCCACATCGGGATAGTCCTTGGCCATTGCCGTCACTCGATCGCGCCATAATTGCGATACTTCTAGCACATTAGCCTTATCGATCGAACACAGCTTTTTAGTCCGCTTTTGGGCGGTTTCAAAGCCAACTTTGGCAATTCGATCGATCTCGCTCTCGGTATACGCCATCGTATTCACACCGCGCTTTTCGCCCGTCTCGGTGGTAAAAATCCCCTTCGGTTCGCCAAAATAGACACCACCAGTTAGCTCTCTGACCACCATCAAATCTACTCCTTCCACGATCTCTCTTTTGAGGCTAGAAGCGTCGATGAGCTGGGGTAAAACCGCCGCAGGTCGTAAATTAGCAAATAGACCTAGCCCCGCTCTCAGAGCCAATAAACCCGTCTCTGGGCGCAAATGGCGCGGTAAATTGTCCCACTGATAACCACCGATC
>NZ_JANPGM010000527.1:0-4297 GCF_031423935.1 Chamaesiphon sp. VAR_69_metabat_338 | reverse complement strand
CCCCCAGATCTACCAACCGTGCGATCTCAGTCATTCCCCCAACCCCGCCACTAACAGATCGAACCTTACGCAGGGGAGTTTGAGGGGCGGCGTCCCGCCTCCTCAACGGGGGGACTGGGGGTCGGAACCCCCAGATCCGGGTTCTGTCCCCACAAGCAACAATCGCACCCTACAAGTATCAATCGTTTGCCGATTCGCTTCCTACAAACATCTAAAACCGATCCCTAATCCAGAAGACTAAAGTAGCGTCAACTGCCCCTCCGCCGTCTTCGACTTAGATTGCTTAACCGCAGACTTATTGCTGCCATCCATCTTCGACTCAGTAGGTGCCAAAATCGACGAATCGATCGCCGGTACATCTGCCGATGACTCCACATCTAGCAATACCCGATCGCCCCGCACCGAGCCAACATCATCCCCAGACAACAACTCATTTGCAGCCGCAATCATCGCCTCCGCAATATCCTTGAGATCCGGACGGTTGTCCAAATAAGTCGAGAGTGCCACCATCGGATCGCCAACACTACAACCCAGTTCCGGCAAACGCGGCTGACTCAACTGACTGACAAGTTCCGCTTGAATCGTATAATGATGCGCCGCACTCAACGCCGCGTGAATCGCCGCACTACTAATCTGCTCGACCCGATCGGGACTGAGCTGATAAATTAAGCGGATAACCACATCATCGATATCGACCTTCGCGATCGCCGCTAGAATATCTACTTGTGGTTGCTCGCTCTCAGAGACATCGATTTTAATCGTCCGAAAAGTCCGCACGGGTAAAGGGCAAAATTCCCAAGTCGTCTCAAAACTTTTGCTAGCTGGTTGCACCGTCGGCTCAATCGTTACTAAAACATAACCCTTATCTTCCTTTTCCTCACTAAAATCTACCCGCTCGATGCTCCCAGGATAGACGACAGCCGGGTCGTTAGTTTTATTCAGGTTTTGGTGGCGATGGACGTGTCCGAGAGCTACATAGTCAAAGCAAGAACGCGTCAGGAACGACAGGGGAATCGTAAACCCGCGTCCCACCGCTAAAAATTTTTCGGCTCCCAGCGTGGCATTATCGGCCATCAGATGGGCGAGGACGACAGTAGGGATATCTGGATCTAATTTGCGAATTTCGCCTTCGAGAGCTGGTTGCAGCCTGTCGAGCAGCAATTGGTTGACTTCCAACATCGAGAGATTTTCGGCAACCTCCCGCGTCAGCAGGGTCGATCGATTGATCCAGGGCAATGTCAGAATTTGGATCGCACCACTGCGGGTATTAATGAGGTGGGTATCGATCGCATCGCCGACGATCGTCCCAGGCACGCCTAATGAGCGATAAATCGATAAGCTGGCTCCACCTTGTCCCTGAGAATGTTGATCGTGATTGCCAACAAGCAGGACGGCGGGAATATTCGCATCCACCAGCCGATAAAATTGCAAGGCAAAAGCTTGTTGGATATAAGGCGCGGGTGTTGAGTCGGGAAAGGCATCGCCGCCAAATAAGACCAGATCGACAGGTTCGGCGATCGCGCGATCGATCGCCCGTGCTAAGGATTTAACAAAATCTTGGAAGCGGGTATTCAGTCCGGTTTCGGGGTCGATTTTACCGTGGCCGAAACCAGCACCCATGTGGATATCTGATAGATGCAGAATTTTCATGAGGGATTGAGCCGATCGTGCAGTAATTATATACTAGCTGAATTCGATCTAACTCTCACATCTTCCCAATCTAAAAATTTCCGTTGTGTGACTATCTGCGATCGATAAAAAGCGGTTAATTATTGACTCTCTACTTTTGGTTGCACTTTTAAGATTTAGAGGTCAAGCCATGTGGATCGAGATAATTACTTGGTGTAGTATTTGTTACTGACTGTCTTTATTTTGGTTTAAATAGCTGACTTAAAGACCAGTAAATCAAGCTATTTCTCTGAAAATAATCGCTTGTGTAATATTTGTAACAAAATATCTTTACTTTGGTTTAAAAGGCAATTATCATTTGAGGCAAAGCTAATTAATTAGAGAGCTTTTAATCTACCTTTAAATAAATATAAATTAAAGCCATGGCCGATACAAATTTAGCAATTCCACAGGAAATTACCGATCTCCCTAATGCGGAACGACAAATTACGCCATCAGCCCTTTCTACCGTCATCAATGGTACTGAAGGAAACGATATTCTGACAACTACTGCTCAAGATGATATTGTCAATGCCTTCGGCGGTAATGACACTGTTAAAGGTAGCAAGGGTAACGATTTCATCAACGGTGGCACAGGCATAGATGCGATCGACTATTTCTCATTAGGCGGCCCTGTCCGGCTGGGAGCTGCTGGCAAAGTATTTAAAGGAGCAAATGGTTCGTTCGGCGAAGACCAACTGAGCGGCCTTGAGACAATCATCGGCAGTAAGGGCACGGGCGATCTGATTGATGGATCTACTGCCACCAGTGGGACTGTGCCGATCGATGTCAATCTTGACCTGGAAACTTTGAGTGTAATTGGTATTCCTGGGCTGGGGACGCAGACCTTTACTGTCAGAAACTTTGAAGACGTTAACGGCACGAGTATCGCCGATGTCATTACCGGAGATGGCAAGAATAACAAGATCGATGGTGGTGGTGGTGACGATATTTTAACTGGGACTACTGGGGCTTCTGTGCGATTCAATGAAGTTGACACTCTGACTGGTGGTACTGGTAACGATACTTTCATCCTGGGCAGTGGCGATAATCTCTTCTACAGCAGCAATAAAAATGCTGATTTCGCTAAAATTACCGATTTCGGTAATGGTGCCGATCGAATTTTCTTGGCTAATGGAAATTATGCTACTAATGATGGGGCAACAAGACTATTTGCGATTAAAGCCGATGGCACCCGCGATCTAGTTGCCAAAATTGATTACTCAGTGGGAAGTGCATCTCTGCGCAACATTCAATCTTCAGAGCTGTCTGTGGGCGATGCTGCTGTAGATCCCTTGTTGGCTACCAATACTTTCAGTCTGTCGAACGGTCAGTCTTTCGGTGTTTTCACTGCTGGTATTGCGTAGTGCGTACAAAATCTAAATGTTAATATAAAATCCCTAGATCTCCAAGGTCTAGGGATTTTTTTAGAGATCGATCGCAACTGAGTACGGCGATTTTTTCTCGTTCCAACTTAATTACTTTCTTGCCAATTAGATCGCGATCGATCGCCCAAACAAAATCACACGATCGGGTAGTTATCGCTTGCAAACTTGGCGATCGTCGAGCATCCGTGAAGCTGCTTGTCTATCCCCTAGTTCCCAAAACAGACTGCATCGCGATCGTCATTGCCTTGTTATACACAGTCTCCGTCTGAACGGCAATCTTCGCCCAGTTAAAGCGTTTGCCTAGCTCATCGTAGGCATTATCCGTCAACCACTTCGCATAGCCAGGATTTCTGAGGACTTCCAAAACCCCCCAGGCGAGGGAATTGCAATCCCACTTCCAGGTGACGATGCCGGTTTTGGTATGTCGCACTACTTCAGCCAGTCCGCCAGCATCTGAGACGACAACTGGTACCCTAGCGGCAAAGCTTTCGAGGGCGACGATGCCAAAGGGTTCGTACAAGCTGGGAAAGACCGCACAGTCGGCCACGGTTTGAAATTTGTCGAGATCTTCATCGGACATGAAACCCGTGAAGAAACACTTCTCCCAGATGCCCAAATCCCATGCTTGCTGCTTCAAACCATCGGTATTACCGCCGCCGATGAAGATAAATTTGGCATTACCGCCCAATTCCCATAAGACCTTGGGCGCGGCATTGAGGAGGACAAAGATCCCCTTTTCATAAGTCATCCGCCCGACATAATAGACGATCTGCTCGTGGTCTGCGGCGAATCTGCGGCGAAAATCCCAGAAGTCGAAATCTTTGGGGCGTTGTTTTTTCTCAGGACGAATACCGTTATAGATGATGCTAATTCTTTCCCACGGACAGTGAAGGATTTGGCCGACTTCCTGACGCATGTATTGACTACAAACGATCGTTTGCGTCGCAGCTTCGACTAGCTGGGTTTCTCGCGCGTGAACGTGTTCGCTACTAGGGTTGTGAATGCCGCTATGCCTACCAAATTCTGTCGCATGAATCGTCGCGACGATCGGAATGTGAAACTTTTGGCTCAAATAAAGGGCGGTATCTGCCACCATCCAATCGTGAGCGTGAATCAGGTCGAAATCATGAGCCAGTTCTGCTAATTTCGCACCATATTTGCTCATGCTGTCGTTCATATTCCCGATCCATTTAAAGATATCCTGGCTGAAGCCAGCAACAGGAACGCGGTGAACGTAAATA
>NZ_JANPGM010000526.1:0-3223 GCF_031423935.1 Chamaesiphon sp. VAR_69_metabat_338 | reverse complement strand
CATCGTCCTTCAGCGTGTTGGCAGATGGGATACGAGCGGAGCTTTTTTGGGAGCTTATGCTCTATTAGAAGTTGCCAGAAATACTTGGCTGGGGTGGACGTGGGATGTCTCGCTGCATAAGTTAATGAGTGGATCGCTGCTCCTATTTACGTTATTTATGATTACCGATCCGCGATCGATCCCCAATGCTCGATCGACTCGGATCGTCTGGGCGATATCGATCGCAGGATTGACATTTATTCTCCGCAATTATTTCTATATTAATGAAGCCATGTTTGTCGCTTTATTTGCTATGTCACCGCTGACAATTTTGCTAGATAGGAATTGGATTGCGCCACATTTTAACTGGCAATCTAATGAGTTGAAGATATCTAAAACTTAGAGTTGTTATCGATCGCTAGAATAGAGGGCGGGTTTGTTCTAGATTTTTAGCAAGATTGCGAACCATATCATAAACCCGCCCCTACAGATCCGTTTAACATTTGGCAGCTATCAATTATCAATTATCAATTATCAACTAATGAACATTTCCCGAATTCTGATTAGTATCTTGCTGGCTTGTATTCTCGTTCTGAGTTGTGCGACTCAAGCGATCGCTTTTTGTGGTTTTTATGTTGGCGGTGCTGATGCCAAATTATTTAATAAAGCCTCACAAGTCGTTATCGCGCGGAATGGCGATCGCACGATCCTTACAATGGCTAATGATTTCCAAGGTGCTATCAAAGATTTTGCGATGGTGGTACCCGTTCCCGTTGCGATTAAAAAAGAACAAGTTCATGTTGGCAAACGCATCGCGATCGAGAAATTAGATGCTTTTAGTCAACCGCGACTAGTAGAATATTTCGATCCCGATCCTTGTACGACACAATTTAATGAATCTGTTATGGATGCTAGGAAAACAGCTCCAGCCGCACCAATGGCAACCAGAAATCGCGCACCAGCAGGAAGAGATGGCGTCACGGTTGAAGATACATTTAAGGTTAACGAATACGAGATAGTTATCCTCAGTGCAAAAGAGTCTAAAGGACTGGAAACATGGCTGCGACGCAGTGGCTATAATATCCCTAAAGGTGCGAGTGCATTACTGAGTCCGTATATCAAGCAAAATCTTAAATTCTTCGTTGCTAAAATCGACCTCAAAGAATTCGATAAGTCTGGATATCAAGTACTGCGTCCGCTGCAAATTGCTTACGAATCGCCGAAATTCATGCTACCGATCCGATTAGGGATGATTAATGCTCGCGGCGATCAGGATTTGGTGGTTTATATTCTTTCGCCTAAAGGTAGAGCAGAACTGACCAATTATCGGACGGTCAAAATTCCTACTGATAAGACAATTCCAGAATATGTTAAATCAGAATTTGGCGAATTTTACAAATCGACTTTTCAGAAAGTGTACGAGCGCGAGCAGAAGAAAGTTGCTTTCTTAGAGTATGCTTGGAATGTTTCTAACTGCGATCCTTGTTCTAGCGATCCACCAACTGCAACTGAATTAAAAGATGTTGGTGTATTTTGGCAGGATAATAGCGATTTACCAGGTAAACCTTTTCCATCGAGTCGGCGATCGATCCCTTCTGGAAATACATTTATCACTCGCTTGCACGTTCGTTATACTCGCGATCGATTCCCCGAAGATTTGATGTTCCAAGAAACCGGCAACCAAGAAAATTTTCAAGGTCGGTATGTGATGAATCATCCGTTTAAAGGCAATCTTAATTGTGATGCTGGTAAAAAATACCAACGCACTCTTCGCCCTAGATTGGAGCAAGAAGCGGGGACGTTGGCAAATCTAACTGGTTGGAGTATTCGCGACATCAATCGTAAGATCGATTTCTCAATTACTCAGCCTAAAAAAGCTGAAGCTAATACTCCATTCTGGCAAAATGTTTGGAAAGACAACTAATTGTTGGCGGTTGGTAGCTTGTTAGCCCTGGCTGGATCTGCGCGCCACCAGTGAAAACATTGTATCTCCGCCCACAAAAGCGACAAGATCGGGGGACAATTAACATCTAGACAGCGGTGAGTAGCCCTGACATTTTACGAGGTCGTTGTCTAGCCAAGATGCTTGATATGAAAGGTATTCAGCCGACGCAACTATTACCAGATCGCCAGATATTCTGAGGCGATCGAGATATGTTTGACAAGCTGGATGTTACTGTAGATTGAGACACATTTTGGAGTGGTTTGTACCGATTGAGATCGCCGCCCAAGTGTCCCGTCCTCAATAACTATAACAATTAACTCCCAACTGTTGAATTATGGATGCTAGAGAACTGTTTGAGAAAGGTGGCCCGGTAATGTGGCCATTATTTGGGCTATCAATTTTATCCTTAGCGACTATTTTGGAACGGCTGTGGTTTTGGTTTAAGACGACTAGGCGAGAGGAAGAAATGGTCGAGCGGGTGCTCGAAGCCGGGGCTAATGACGAGTGGGATACCGCCGCGCAGATTGCCAAACAAGACCGCAATCGCAAACCAATTGGGCGATTCCTCTACTCCCCACTCAAGCGGATGAATCCCGATCCAGAGACATTTAAGCTCGCACTCGAAGCCTCCGCAGAAGACGAGATCGCAACTATGCGCAAAGGTGACAAGATACTCGAATCGATCGTCGCATTAGCACCACTGTTAGGATTATTAGGCACGGTACTCGGTTTGATTCGATCGCTTAGTGGCATCAAATTGGGCGATTTGGGGACTTCGGCTGGTTCGACTGTGACATTGGGGATTAGCGAATCATTGATTTCTACGGCTACCGGGATGGTCGTGGCGATCTTCAGCCTCAGCTTCTATCGGCTGTTCCAAGGTTTCACTTCCGGCCAAATCAAGTTGTTTCGGGGAGCGGGAAATCAGTTAGAATTACTCTACCGCGAACATTGGCTCAAGCTTCAACGTCAAGCGAATGAAGATCCAGAGACAGAATTTATTCGGTGAGTTTAGGATTTAGGTCTTAGGCTTTAGGTCTTAGGCTTTAGGTCTTAGAGGGTGTTTGAAAAGTATAGATTAACACTCGCAAACCCTAGAGAATCCCCCCTAGCCCCCCTTAAAAAGGGGGGAACCGGAATTAAAGTCCCCCTTTTTAAGCAGGGCCGATCTATTGAAGAAAGGAAAAAAATTTGTAGGTTGGGTTGCGGATGCGCGCTCGTCGGGTCTCCCGACGGTTTAGCGCACCAAGCAGAGCCTCGAAACCCAACACACTCAAAAATCAATTGTGCGGATGTTGG
>NZ_JANPGM010000525.1:0-2257 GCF_031423935.1 Chamaesiphon sp. VAR_69_metabat_338 | reverse complement strand
CAGCTTCATTATCTAAGTTTTTAAAAGTTAAATTACCAGAATACATGATGCCAAAAGCGTTTGTGATACTGGATGCCCTACCGCTCAACGTTAATGGCAAAGTCGATCGAGATGCGCTCATAAAACACGATCCTGCAAACGAGATCGATCGAGAATTTATCGAACCTCGTACTCCTACTGAGTCCACCCTGGCTCAAATTTGGATTGAAGTCCTGAATATCGATCGAGTGGGTATTTACGACAACTTCTTCGATTTGGGTGGAGATTCGCTCTTAACTGTGCGGTTGTTACAGCAAATATCCGATCGACTTAATTACGAATTGCCGCTAGCGAGCTTGTTTTTAAATCCCACAATTGAAAGTTTAGCAACTTGTCTAGTGTCACCACCAGATACACTCCCTCGATCGCCTTTAGTTGCGATTCAACCTGATGGTTCTAACCCCGCTTTCTTCTGTATCCATCCCATATTCGGTGTTATTTTTCCTTATTATGAATTAGCCGCACATTTAGGAAAGAATCAGCCATTTTATGGACTCCAACCGATCGGACTCGATGGCAAAACTCCGCCCCTAACGCGGATTGAAGATATGGCGGCTCATTATATCGAAGCATTGCGATCGGTGCAGCCCCACGGCCCTTATTATTTGGGGGGTTGGTCGTTTGGCGGTTGGGTGGCGTTTGAAATGGCGCAACAACTTCAACAGGCTGGGGAAGAAGTCGCATTACTAGCAGTGCTGGACACTTTAGCACCCATTCCAGGACATGTATCTTTGGGTCACGGTTTAAAGTTTATGCTGACGACAGCGGCGCGATATATTTGGCCGTTTTTTCTCGATTATGTTTATCTAATTATCGCGATCGTCAAGCAGCAAATTAGTAGTTTACTCGATCGATTTCCTAATTTAAATAAAATCTTGCGTTACTCCGGTTGGGAGTGGCTAATGCAATCTCGTTGGCGTAGCCTCTCCCCTGGAGAATCGCGAAGCGCGCCACCAAGGCGGTCGAAACAGAATGCTACCCTCAACCCGTCGAAAGAATCCCAGCTTAGAATTTTAAGCGAGTTAGCGATCGTGCCGATGCTGCGGGTGTTCTATGCCAATAGTCAAGCAGTGCTCGACTATGTGCCGCAAGCATACTCCAGCCGGATTAATTTATTTAGAACCAATGCTCGATCGAGTATTGGCACAGAAGATCCGAGTTTGAGTTGGGATCGGCTCGCTGAAGGTGGCACGGAAATTCATCATCTTCCTGGCAATCACCTGACGATGCTCAGGAAACCACATATTCAGGTACTCGCGGCGCAGCTCAAAGCTGGTATCGATCGAGCTACGCGAATGGGTTGAGGAGATTGGCTCCGTTCCGGTGCCGCCAGCGATTATGTATCGATCTGCTCCGTTCTCACACCGCCCTGAACTATAAATTTAGCGGCGATCGCCCTTATTGCCAATTCTTGATGTTCGGGGACGCTCGGTTTCCGCACCAAGCTGCTAACTACTGCGGTTTGCGGACGAGCTTGGCAACGTCTTTGACTAATTGCTCTGGCTCGATCGGTTTGGAGAGCAGGATTTGAAATCCAAAGGCGTGAGAAATATTTCGATCTCTCATCGTGTTATAAGCTGTCAGTGCCGCAGCCGGAATTCGGCCTCCAGCGTCAGCCTCCCACGCTCTGATCTGGCGGATTAATGCCCAACCATCCGTCTCTGGCATCCCCAGATCTGACAAGAGCAGATCGTAGGCTTGCGGCTGCGCCTGCAATGTCTGGAGTGCTGCGCTGGCCGAGTCTACCGCCGTGACTGTTGCGCCAGCTTGTTGGAGGACGGTAGTAATTAGTGTTAGCACATCAGATTCGTCATCGACGACGAGGATGTTCGCTCCGTTCAAGGATGGTGTCGCTCGTTGGGTTGGTGACTCTGCCAGTGGTTTGGCATCATCGCCACTCTGGAGCGGCGACGCCGATGCTGGCAGTAAGGACGTGTCGCTCGCCGCCTCAGCGGGTGCTAGCGGCAGTTGGACGGTGAAGGTCGAGCCTTGTCCGAGCTGGCTGGTAACTGTAATCTGACCGCAATGGAGTTTGACGAGGTGATGGACGATCGCCAAACCCAGTCCGAGTCCGCTTTCCATCTTGGTAGAGAAGCTATCTGCCTGTCGGAACCGATCGAAGATATATGGCAAAAATTCGGCACTAATCCCTTTACCATTATCGATGACCTGAATTTGAGCATAAGCAATCGGGTTCTCAGGCGAGATCGGCACTAAA
>NZ_JANPGM010000524.1:0-1730 GCF_031423935.1 Chamaesiphon sp. VAR_69_metabat_338 | reverse complement strand
TTGGTGCGATCGGCTAAGAAGTTTGCTAATGTCTCGTCGGTAGCTGGTTTCTCGGCATGGATGATCGAGATGCCCAATTCGGCCAGTAATTCCCGTTGGGCGGTAATTAGCTCCTGTACTGCTTCGTAGCCAAAATCGATCGCTTCGATGATATCTTGCTCGGGCAACTGATTGGCACCAGCTTCGACCATGATCACGCCATCGGGAGTACCGGCAACGACTAAATCGAGGTCGCCGATTTGGATTTCGCGATAGGTAGGATTGATAATAAAATCATCGCCGACCAAACCGACACGGACTGCGGCCATCGGGCCATTGAAAGGGAGTTGCGCTAGCAGTGTCGCGATCGATGCTCCGGTCACTGCCAGGACGTCTGGGGGGACTAACTCGTCCAGTGACATGGTGGTAGCGACGATTTGAATGTCATCGCGCAACCAGTCTGGGAATAATGGTCGCATCGGTCGATCGATCAACCGACTGATTAACGTCACTTTTTCGGGAGCGCGGCCTTCGCGACGGAGGAACCCACCCGGAATGCGTCCGGCGGCGTAAATCCGTTCTTCATAATCTACAAGTAACGGGAGGAAATCAATCCCTTCTCGTCCTTTCGCACGGGTGGCGGTAACTAATACGCTGGTATCGCCAGATTCGATTAAGACGCAACCACCAGCTTGGGGTGCGAATACTCCAACCTTAAGTCGAATATCCCTACCGTCAAAGGATATTGACTTATTTATCTCTGCCATTAGGTTGTCCTTTTTTTCTTCACTTCTTCTCTTGCTGTTTGCGATCCTAACATTCTTAGTCACTACGTGGGAATTTTTTTGAAGATCGATCGGATGCTGCTATAGCTATCGATTTAATGATTTAATAGTGGCGATCGTTACAACGATCGATCTGGGTAAGTTAACAAGTAAGTAGTATTGGATTTTTTCTTATGTACGACCTACACCAACGTCTATGGATCGCGCTCTCCCTATCTACTATCGCATTTGCGCCGCTCTGGCCAGCACTAGCCAATCCACGTCCGCTAGAGAGTGTTGTCACCAGTCAGCCTACTAATAAAGCTCCCAAAAACAATAGTGTCTCGACGACACCGCTCGATGCGGTATTGGCTAGTGTCCGTGCCAAAACAGTACCTCAAATTAAAGCTAAGGGCGGTCGCGATCGTCAAATGCTCTCTCGCCCACCTCACGCGCAAAATTCCGCGCATCAAGCTACTAAAGCTAAAGATCGCTCTCTGCAAGGTATCTCACATTTAACCGATACCAATCGCAATTCTCCTAAGATGAATGTTTCCGCAGTCGATCGATTAATTAAGTAATGTTTGAGGTATTTTAGGACACCATTAAATATTGCGATGTCACGACCCTTAGATTCCCGACTTCTCGAAGAAGCGTCTCGCGCTCGTCGGCTTTGCCGACGGTTTAGCGAGACAAGACAGTCGGGAATCTGTTTCTACTAATTTGTAAGTTATTCCACAATCTCCGGCACGGGAATAGATCGGCTATTATAAAGACTCATAGCCTGCTCGACGCCTTTTTTGAGGCTCATTTCGATCGAGTCATTGACTAGTTGAATTACTTCACTCACGATCGGAGTTTCGATTTGTGAAAATTTACCTAAAACATGAGAAATAGTATCTTTCTCGCCAGCACTTTTACCAATCCCGATTCTAACTCTGGGGAAATCTTGAGTTCCTAAATGAGAAATAATTGACTTCATCCCAT
>NZ_JANPGM010000523.1:0-1965 GCF_031423935.1 Chamaesiphon sp. VAR_69_metabat_338 | reverse complement strand
CTTCGACGCTGGGCAAAAAGACGCTGCTTAACTAGTAGTGCTGGGCATTATAAATACTGGCATTCAGAGGGCGGTAGAAACTGGGTATTCTCAACCGGAAATGATGCGAATTCTCTCCGGTTACAATTACATAGAGATGTGTCTTGCAGTAGCACAAACTACGTAAAGGTTAAAGAAGATAAAAGTCCTTACGATGGCGATCTAGTTTATTGGAGTTCAAGAATGGGTAGACACCCTGAAATGCCTAATCGTGAGGCTAAGTTGCTCCGGCAACAAAAGGCTCGGTGTACTCATTGCGGATTGATCTTCCTCGAAGGAGATTTGATGGAAGTAGACCATATCATTCCTACATCAATTGGAGGTAAGGATGAATGGAAAAATCTACAACTATTGCATCGACATTGCCATGACGTAAAGACTGCCAGCGATGGTAGTAGGAAGTCTGTAGTGACAAAGAGTTAACACATTAAGTAGCCGGATGAGATGAAAGTTTCATGTCCGGTTTCGGATAGGAGGGGTGGAGTGGCAACACACCACCTCGACCTTACCACTCGATACACATACCTTTTTATGGTTTGTGATGGGGAATCCCCGAATTACGCCCAAACTAAGAGCGCAGATTGAAGACAATGAAAATTTTGTCAGCGTTGTCAGCGTTTGGGAAATAGCCATCAAATACGGAATTGGCTAGTTAAATCTTGAGTTACCTTTCGATGATTTTATCGATCGGCAAATAGCTCCTAATGGAATTCAACTTTTATATATTAAACTCGAACATCTCAATGTTGTTGCCGCTCTGCCACTCCATCACCGCGATCCGTTCGACCGACTGTTAATTGCCCAAGCAATGGTAGAAGATATCGTACTTATCAGTGCTGATATTGTATTCTCGCTCTATCCAGTTCGACGAATGTGGGAATAGCAGCCCTGTAAACAGCTTATCGGCGTTAGTTTACATTAAGCTATAGATAGAACGAGCAGCATTTGGGAAGTCCCAATCCGAAGCACTTCGCTACCGCATATGACCTTTAGTACCGAATTTGAACTACTCTTACGGGCGCGATCTCCCCTAATTTATATTCCCACCACCGAAGAAGAGCGCGTCGAAGGCTCGATCTCCAAAGTTGCGCAGCAGCAAGGCAATCGCCCGATTTATATCTGGGATTTTGTCGATGGTTATCAGGGCAATCCCAACGACAAAGGCTATGGTAAACGCAATCCCCTGCAAGCGTTAGAATTTGTCGATAATCTCAGTCCTGACATTCCTGGGATCTTTATCCTCCGCGATTATCACCGCTTTCTCGAAGACGTCTCTGTCGCGCGCAAATTGCGCAATCTCGCCCGCAAGCTTAAGTCCGAACCTAAAAACATCGTCATCCTCTCGCCTCAGATTACGATCCCTAGCGACTTGAGCGAAGCGATCGTCTTATTAGAATTTCCGCTCCCCACCGCTACCGAAATCAAAGTCGAGATCGATCGATTGACTACTGCTACCGGCAATAACCTGAGCAGCCAACAATTAGACGATCTGATCCGCGCTTGTCAGGGCTTGTCAGTCGATCGAATTAGAAGAGTACTAGCCCGCGCGATTGCCACCCACGGCGAAATTCGCCCCGATGACGTCGAACTCGTCCTCGCCGAAAAACGCCAAACCATCCGTCAAACCCAAATCCTCGATTTCTATCCCGCCAAAGAACAGATTACCGATATCGGTGGCTTGGATAATCTCAAAGACTGGTTGCTGCGCCGTGGTGGCTCCTTTTCCGATCGCGCCCGTCAATATGGTCTTCCCTACCCGAGAGGGCTGCTCTTGGTCGGAATTCAGGGCACTGGCAAATCCCTTACCGCCAAAGCGATCTCTCACCACTGGTATCTACCATTATTACGCCTCGATGTCGGACGCTTATTCGGCGGCTTAGTCGGCGAATCAGAGTCGCGTACCAGACAGTTGATTCAACTCGCCGA
>NZ_JANPGM010000522.1:0-6744 GCF_031423935.1 Chamaesiphon sp. VAR_69_metabat_338 | reverse complement strand
CGTTTCCCATTCAAGAACGCTGGCTAATAATTCAGCCGCAACGAGATTAATATCTTGTCCTTGACGGGCGGCTTTTGCTCGTAGTTGTTCTTCCAGTTCTGGACTTAAGGTCACAACGATCGGCATAGATTTAGTCCCTCTATTGTTTAATCTACAGATGTTATCTTAACAGCAGATGATAAGCAATCGACTTCGATCGTCAATCACTAGTCTGGCGGTATTGTTCGATAAAATCTTGGACTTGTTGGCGGTATTCGCGCATCGTTTCATCGACCCAATTGCGATCGTTTCCATTGACATAAATGTGGACTAATGGTTCGCCAGCATCGGGGAGAATTAACACCCAACGATCGTCTTGATAATTGATGATTTTCACACCATCTTCGGTATCTAAATATTCAGGCTGATGATTTTCGAGGATGTGGCGCATTAAGCCGCCTTTGGCCGTCCAGGGACAGCGCAGGGAGTGACTGCGATAGAAGACACGGGGTAGATCGGCGCGGATGCTACTGAGAGATCGATCCTGGCGGGTGAGCATTTCGATCAGTTTGGCGATGCAGAACATCGCATCGAAGCCAGGGTGAAATTCGGGGAAGATAAAGCCCATTTCGCCGCTGCCGCCCAGGACGACATTCGGCAACTGCTGGCAGGCTTCCATCAGGGCGGTGGGGCTGGATTTGGTGCGCTTGACTTTGCCCCCATGACGGCGGACGATTTGTTCGATCGCGCTGGAGACTTGGACGGGGACGACGACAGTGCCACCAGGATAAGCTGTGAGGACGATTTGCACCATTAAGGCGGTCAGCATGTCCCCGCGAATTGGCACGCCTTCCTCGTCCACCAGGATGAGCTGTTCGCCATGTGCGGAGACTTGCACCCCGAAGGAACCTTTGAGAGCGACGACGACATGTCCGAGTTGATTTAATAAGGCTTCTCGCTCGTTAGCAGTTAGCGAGAGTTGGCTGAGGCTGGCATTGAGGACGACGGCATCGCAGCCAAATTTGGATAAGAGAATCGGCAGGATCGCGCCAGAGACGGCGTAGACGTAATCGACGACGACTTTGGTACCAGCATGACGAATGAGGTCGATATTCAGTTGTTTTTGGAAAGCAGATTTATAAATCTCCATCCCTTGCGAAAACCGATTGACATCGCCGATTTCGGGAATCCGCGCGCGGCGGAGATCTTCTTTGAAATAAGCCGATTCGATCTTTTTCTCTTGAGTTGTCGAGATATTAATGCCGCGATCGTCGAAAAATTCAATTAAGATCGAATCCATCCGATCGGGATGCAATCTAACGTGAATCCCGCCGCTGACAGTGATTTCATCTTGACGTTGGCGCAAGGCGTAAATAATCTTGCGGGCGACGGGGATGGCTGTAGCTTCGAGATCTTGGATATCGATCCCGACCGACATCAATCCGGCAATTAGCGATCGCGACACCATCCGCGAGACATTGCGCTGATCGCGGGAGACAGTGACTTGCGCTCCGGGCTTGAGCGTAGAACCATAAGCAGCTCCCAGCTTTACAGCAAATTCGGGCGTAATATCGATATTTGCCAAACCCTGGACGCCCCGCTGGGCGAACAGATTGCGGTGGGCGATCTGTCCCCAAATCAGATTGAGATTGAGTACCGCGAGGGGTTCGATTTCCTTATTCGGCCACACGCGCACATTTGGGTTGATTTGGGCTTCCTCGCCGACCGTCGAGAGTGCGCCCAAAACGGCTCCTTCGAGCACTTGGGCACCGCGACCGATCCGCACCCCACGCGCGAGGACGCACGCCCGAAGCTGGGCATCCTCACCGATAATCGAGCCGCTACCAATAATCGGGCGTTTGAGATTGGCACCGCGACCGATCGCGACATTATCGCCGACGATCGTCTCGGCGGAGATTTTGACCCGCGCCCCAATTTTACAATTGGCACCAATCACTGCGGGAGCCTCAATCTGAGCGGTCGGATCGATATAAGTATTCGCCCCGATCCAAATCCCCGGACTCGTTTCGGGAAATGGCCAGTCCAGCTTAACTTTGCCCCGGAGGGCATCGTATTGCGCCTCGCGATAGGTATCGAGTTGACCGATATCGCACCAGTAACCCTCGGCGATATAGCCGTACATGGGCACGTCGTGCTTTAGCAGTTGGGGGAATAAATCTTGAGAAAAATCGGCTTCGGTATCGGGATGGAGATAGTCTAAAATTTCGGGTTCGAGGATATAAATCCCCGTATTCACCGCATCAGAGAAAACTTCGCTCGCCGAAGGTTTCTCCAAGAATCGTCGAATCCGCCGATCTTCATCGAGAATTACCACCCCAAAATCCACGGGGTAGGGAATCTGCGTCAAAATAATTGTCGCTTTGGCACCTTTTTTGCGGTGAAATTCGATCGCGCCAGTCAGATCGATATCGGTGAGACTATCGCCACTAATTACCAAAAATGTCCCGCCTAAAATTTCCTCGACATTCTTGACGCAGCCAGCAGTACCCAAGGCGCGTTCGGCTTCGATCGCATAATGAATTTTGACCCCAAAATCGCTACCATCACCAAAATAATTTTGGATCGCTTCTGGGAGGTAATGGACGGTGATAATAATTTCGGTAATGCCGTGGCGTTTGAGCAAATTAATAATATGCTCGGCGATCGGGCGATCGATCGCTGGTACCATCGGTTTGGGTAACTCGCAGGTCAAAGGTCTCAACCGCGTTCCAGAGCCTCCCGCCATCAATACTGCTCGCAGTTGCATATCTTTTTTTCTAGGGGGTCTTCACCCAATACATCTTAACAATTGCGATCCGATTTTTGAAACCTGTGTCTGTAGCGATCGCATAGGTTAATATATCTAGCTCGATCGATTGGGGAATCGGGTTAAAATAGAGTGTAGATGGTCACGATAAGACAATTGCGCCAGCTATTTTTAGTATCGATCGTCAGCCCTCAAAATTTTAAGCAAGACTTATGATGAATTTCGTGGTCATCGGTTTGGTTGGAGCCTACGGCTATGGCGTCTGGAGATTTTCACGCAACTTCAATCGCACCAATTATCAACGCACGCTCCCGACGAAGATCGTGCTGGCTTTGTTATGGCCGGTTTGCTATGTGGTCAATGCTTCCTATCGTCAGAATTTTAATAAGGCTTTAAAAGGCGGCGATTGAGATCTGAAGCTAAATGCGACGAGCATCATTTACACCAACCTCAATTACCACGATTATAGGGGCAATTCATGAATTGCCCCTATAGTATCTTGTCCGTACACTTTGGAGATAGCTTCGATCGAAAAACTATCGCTAACGTTCAGAAATTTCTCTGAATAATTTTGACGATCGAGGCTTGTGGTATGGATGGCTGCGATCCTCGATCGCGTTAACAATTTACCAATCGAAGTAAAAGCGTAGATCTGAGGGTACCCACAAGGGGCACCCTAGATCTTTACTAAGCACTTTACCGCCGCGCGCGTCTTCTTCTCTGTGGTTGGACTGGTGGTTTCTCGCCATCCTTCTCTACCTTCACGGGTAAAGGTTTGCCACTATTAAAATAAGCTTCCATCACCTTTAAGACCATCGGGGCGGCAGTTTTACCGCCACCGCCGCCAGTGTGTTCGCCAAAAGCGACGACGACGATTTCTGGTTTGTCCGCTGGTGCGTAGGAACCAAACCAGACGTGAGAAGGGCCGGGTGGTGCTTCGGCGGTACCACTTTTACCAGCCGCCTTGGGAATTGTCTCGGAATTCATCACCGCGCCAGTACCGCCATCGACGACCTCGCGCAAACCTTTGCGAATCGTGGCAACAGTTGTGGGTTTGAGATGCATCGATTCGCGCCATTCGCGTTTGCTAGCATCTTGGACGAGATGGGGTTTGACGTGGTAGCCCCCATTGGCAGCCACGGCAAACATGCCAATAACTTGGAGGGGTGTAGCTTGTAAGAAACCTTGCCCGATCGACATATTGATCGTATCGCCGATCGACCAGGGCATTTTATAGTTGAGCTGTTTCCAGGTATCGTCAGCAACTAGACCTTTTGATTCTTCTGGCAGTTCGATCCCAGTTTTTTTGCCAAACCCATATTTTCGCGTCCAATCGATCAGTGTTGGCCCCCCGACCCGCTGGCCGACTTGATAGAAGAAGGTATCGCTACTCCATTTCAGCGCGCCCGGAAAGCCGACTACCCCAAACCCAGCGTGATTCCAATCGGCGAAGGTGAAGCCGCCAACCCGGATCGAAGCATAAGTTTGCAATCGATCTTCGGGTTTGAATTTACCTGATTCTAGGGCGGCGGTAGTAGTGACGATTTTGAAGGTACTGGCTGGCGGGAAGGGGCGCAGGGCGCGGTTGACAAAGGGGTGATCCTGGCCTTGGAGTTGCTTCCAGACTGCTGGCGAAATCCGCCCTGAGAGAGAATTGGGATCGAAAGCGGGGCGACTGGCCATTGCCAAAATTTCGCCCGTACGCGGATCCATTGCCACGATCGCGGCTTTGTTTTTACCGATGGCTTCTTCGGCAACTTTCTGGAGATCGAGGTCGAGGGTGATGGTGACATCTTTACCCGATTTAGAAACCTTCTGACCGAGGAATTGCTGCAATCGACCTTTACCATCTACTTCTACCTGAGTGCCGCCCCATTCGCCGCGCAACTGCGATTCTAGGGTCGATTCTAGCCCCATTTTGCCAGTGACATCGCCCAAGCGATAACCTTGCGATCGCCGTTCGTCCAGTTCGCGATCGTTCATTTCACCCGTATAGCCGAGGACGTGAGCCGCCAGTTGGCCGCCGGGATAATACCGTACCGACTCGATATCGACATCGATCCCTTCTTTTTCGGCTCCATATTCTTGCAGTCTGGTAATCTGGGCTTCGGTGAGATCGCGGACGATTCTGACGCGGTTGGTCGAATTCACCCGCGAGCCAGTCATCTTATCTTCGATCGCGTTTTCGTCGAGATCCAAAATTTCTGCCACTCGCTTGCGCGTCTGGAGCCAATTCTCACGTTTGGTCGCCAGCGGCCAAATAAAGATCGAATGCGATAATTTATTCCCAGCTAAGAGGCGGCCTTTGCGATCGTAGATATTGCCGCGTACTGGCGGTTTGGCCACGGTGCGCACGCGATTATTTTCGGCAATTTGTCGATTCTTGGTGCCTTGGCTCAATTGCAGATAAGCCAGCCGCGAGCCGATGCCACCGATCGACACCAGTCCGATAATAGTCATCAGTACCCACGCTTGACGCCCCTGTCCGACTGTGCGATGTTTGTGAAAAAAACCAGAAATACCAAACTCACTGCCGGAAAGATCGCCAGAGACTTTGTCAGAGAACCGATTCTGCATAAATTTAAGCTTAACTTGAGGAGGCCGATCGAATCTGCACCAGAGTATAGATGTTGGGATCTTAGCCGATCCCTGTCATTTCGATGAGTAGGGGATTCCGCACTTTAGATCGAGGGCGTTTGAATTGGGGATTTTCATGAAGGGGAGACGGGGGAACTGGGGGGCTTGTCTTGTCGATCCGATCGACGGGGATAGCTTCCACGCGGTAGATTGACGCGCTGTTAGTTGCTAGCGATCGCGACTACAATCGATTTCCTAAATCAGTCCTGCGACTATATTAATCGAGATTGCTAAAATTATTGTATTAAAAAAGAACGACAGAATACCGTGAAATAAACTCCAGATCCGCATTTGGCGGGAGGTGACACTTACGTCTGACACCTGTGCAGTCATGCCGATGACGAATGCGAAATACAAAAAATCCCAGTAGTCCGGCTCGATTTCGCTGGGAAACTCTAACCCTGAAGATTGGCGTTCGGCGAGGGTTTTGTCGCCCTGATAATAGAGATGGGCGTAATGTTGGGTAAAAATCGTGTGGACTAGTAACCACGAACCGACAATTGTGACGATCGAGATCCCCAAGCGCAACATCAGAATCCCTGTGGCGGCTTGCTTGTCATGGGGGAGGGTGGCCACCGCGAGCAGGCTGATACAAGCAGCTACCGCGATCGCAATCGAAATAATCCACCGGCCTTCATCCTCCTTGAGAGCCAATCTTTGCATCATTTCGGGGGTGGCGCGCACCATCAATCGCCAGGTTAGAGCCAGGAAGCAGATCATCATCGCATCCCACGCGCAGAGAATATGTGTCGTCACATCCAGCCAATTTGGTAATAAGATCGCCACAAACCCAGAGATCGCCAGCGAGATCCACAGGCGAGGACGAATGCTAAATTTGTGTGGGAATTTATTGTTCGATAGAGACTTCATTCACATTCGATCGCCTGAATTGGTTGGAGGATGTTTGGAAAGTAGACATTATTACTCGTAAACCCTGGAAGATCCCCCCTGTCTTGTCTTGACGCACACAAACGGGAGGGAACCTCCCGTTCGATGCGTCGCTGTCTCGCTAGACCGTCGGGGAACAAAGGCGTGCGCGAGCCGCTAGCCCCCCTTAAAAAGCGGATGCATACGCCTTCGGCGGGGCAAAGCCCTACGCGCTGTTGGCGAAGCCTTCCCGAAGGGAGCGGTTCCCGTCTTCGACACGTCTCGCTTCGTATCTCCTCCGGAGAGGCTGTGCCTACGGCAGGCTTACGCCAACGCCAACGCCTACAGCGTGCGTTGCACCAGCGACGCATCGACCTGGAGGTTCCCTCCAGGTCGATGCGTCAAGACAAGCAGGGGGATCTACCCACTGCAAACGTAGCAATTGGACTTTCCAAACATCCTCTTAGAGCCTGAACGCGATCGCCGCACGAATA
>NZ_JANPGM010000521.1:0-1846 GCF_031423935.1 Chamaesiphon sp. VAR_69_metabat_338 | reverse complement strand
ATCTGTAGGGGTGCCCCTGTCTTGTCTTGACGCACACAACCGGGAGGAAACCTCCCGGTCGATGCATCGCTGACTGAAACACATGCGGTAGGCGAGCAAAGCGAGACGTGTCGCTAGACGGAAACCTCCGCGTGATTTCAGTCGCTCTCTTGTCGTTTTTTTATGCGGGGGGAACCCTAGACATAAAAACGCCGCTTGTGGGTACCCTCAGATCTACGATTCTACTAATATATATACTTATACATTTACCCAGATCGAAACAAACCCAGAGATTCTGGACAATTACTCTACCTGAACAGGCAAAGCAAAGATCGAGAACCTCCAGGCTTGCGATCGAGACATCTCACCTATTTATGATGAGATTGGCAATCGGCTCTCCAGACTAGGAAAGGGAGTTGATTGCGTAGTCGAGAAGAGCATTGTATTCAACCAATGCTTGAGCGGACATGTCGCGAGGAGCGCAACCGCGATTGCGAGCGAAGCTCAAAGCTTCAACGTAAGGAGCGGTAGGTAGGCTCAATGCACGGTAAACTTCACGTTGACCGGCAATACCCCATTCGTCCAAAGGGCCAGTACCGCCAACAACTAGGCAGTATTGAACTAAACGGAGGTAGTGCTTGATGTCACGAGCACATTTAGCTTTGAAAGTAGCGTTGGAGTTCGCTTGACCGGCATCATTGAGGTAAGGATACTTTTTGATGCAAGCATCGTAAGCTTCTGTAGCAACGCTGTCGAGGTTAGCAGCTAATTTCTCAGCAGCTTCCAAGCGTGCGGTCGCACGTTGAATCGAACCTTGTACTGACTCTAGATCCGAGGTGCTAGGAAAACGACCTGCTGCATCAGCAGAGGCAATTGCGGTAGTAACGACTGATTTCATTTCTTAAAAATCTCCCAATGTTTATAGATAGAGTACTGATTGTCGATCGATCTGCTTACAAATTGGCTATCGACTAGCTCAAAGCAGAGATGACGCGATCGAAGTAGCTGGAAGCTTCAGCAACCAGAGTAGCGCAACGATCCTCTACCACAGTGGTACCCATTTTGCGGAGTCTTGCACCAGCAAAAGATTCGCTAGGATTGTCTTGAATGTGAGCGGCAGCTTGTGCTTTCATGATTTGAACGGCACGAACGGTCGAAGTAGTCGGTACGCCTAAAGCTGCGTAAGTTTCTTTCAAACCATTCAAGCAACGATCGTCGAGGACGGAAGCATCGCCAGCCAAGAGAGCGTAAGTAACATAACGCAGAATGATTTCAGCATCGCGGAGGCAAGCAGCCATGCGACGGTTAGGGTAGCAGTTACCACCAGCTTGGATCAAACCTTGGTTCTCGCAAATCATCCCAGCAACTGCGTCGGAAACCATACAGCTAGCGTTGGAAGCGATCGCGTTTACTGCGTCTAGACGACGGTTGCCACTAGCAACGAAGGCTTTGAGGGCACTGAGGTCGGCGACAGTAGAAGTGCTGGCATCTGCTGCAACCACAGCTTTAGAAAAAGCGTCAAGCATGTTGCTCTCCTTAATATATTGACTATTTGTAAAAGGCGTTTGTCTATGTCAAAGCAAGACAAGATACAACATAAAAGATCGGCGGCGATCGAGTCTCATTTATGAAAAACAAAGCAATGTTTCTTTACAATCGGCTACTGGTGCTCGCAAATCGGGATGGAGGCAAGTCATGACTCGCCTCCACCCCGCTTGGAGGATAATAATCGCCAGAACTGGGTGCGTTCAGATCGGAATCTGCGAGAATTGGAACATACAATCTAAATTTTAGGAAACTCATAAATTATGGCAGAAGGATCGGAAAACTACGCCCAGGAACTCGCAGAGACGATCGCCGAATTCGA
>NZ_JANPGM010000520.1:0-5338 GCF_031423935.1 Chamaesiphon sp. VAR_69_metabat_338 | reverse complement strand
GTCTGGTTGACCCAGGTAATATAAAGCCAAGCCTTCAGCATACAATCCAGTTTCATCTCGATTGGTAGTTACCACATCCAAGGATTGAGTTTGGATCGATCGGGCTAAGTTAAAATCACTCATTGCCTTATCCTCATATTTCAGATCGTGATACAGCAATCCTCGGTGATATAGAGCGCAAATAAAACTTGGTTGGCTATCGAGCACCTTAGAAAAATTAAACACCGCTTCTTGTTTGAAACCAGATAATGATTGGACTATGCCCATCAAATAATTAGCTGGGACTGAGTTGCGATCGACTTCTAAGACCCGATTGCAATCTGTCATTACCGCTGGATACTCACCGTGGCGAAAGTAGATCCAACTGCGTTGGATATAAGCATTTAAATCTTGTGGCGCAAGCTGAATCAAATGATGATAATCGGCTAAAGCCGCATGCAGATTGCCAATTTCCGTATGAATTACACCCCGTTGATAATGCGCGGTAATGAGCTGAGGGTTTAAATAAATTGCTTGGCTGCACTCGCTCAATGCCTGGATATAATCGCCACGATTGATATAAATATTGGCACGATGGAGATAAACCTGTCCCTGACTGGGATCGAGGGCGATCGTGCGATCGAAATCGCTCATCGCCCCCGTCAAATCGCCTAATCGTTGGCGGATCCGACCGCGTCTGCGATAGAAAAGTGCTACATCGTGCTGGAGATCGATCGCGCTGTTGAGATCGGTTACTGCTAGGTGTGCATTACCGACACGTTCGTAACAGATGCCCCGATAATAGTATGCGTAGCAATCATCGCTACGTAAGTTGAGATACTGAGTAAAATTAAAGATTGCTAGTCGATCGTTACCGAGCTGAAAATGAGCGCGAGCATTTAACCAACGAGCGACAACATCGTGGGGCTGCCGTTCGAGCATAAATTTACAATCAACCAAAATCCCTGGGTAATCGCCCAGTTTGGTGTTGATGAGCGCGCGACAATGATACAAGTCTGTATTGTCAGGATCTCGTTGGATTGCGCGATTGCACGCCACTAGAGCCGCAGGATAGTCTTTTTGCGCGTAGTAAACTCGCGCCAAACCTGCCTCGGCAACTGGATGAGCCGGACTTAGTTTGAGTGCGGTTGTATAGTCTATCGCTGCCTGTGGATAATCTTTTAACGCCAACAACGCTTTGCCCCGCTCGCAATAAGCCGCCACACAATCGGATGCTAGAGCGATCGCTTGTGTGTAGTAAGCAATCGCCCGCTCGATATCGCCTCTTAAGGCATAGTTATTACCCTGTTGGCACAATTTCTGAACTTGGGTGTTGATTAGCTGCTTCGGTAAATCCAGCGTTTGTGCAGATGCCAACTTAATGTGTGAGTCCGACATAGATGGTAGGTTTGTCAAGATTACTTCAGTAACAGAAGAGCGATTGAAGCGCATAAGTCTTTCCTCTAGCTAGATTTTGCCGCAGCTAGAGATTCTTGCCAGCAGGATTCAGACAAGATGAGACTATTTACTCACTTATCATGCCCAAGTCGATCGACTTTATCGCTACATCATCGGTATACTTTTTATAATCGAATCTCTACCTTTAATCGTAGTTATCAAACTTACAATGAGTATTTAAAATTCAGCGTAATGTCAATGTTTCGGTTTAAAATTCATAGTCGGGGTTGCCAACCTGAAAAACATTCAAACCAAGATTGCGCCACATTCTACAGACCTTGGGTCGATCGTCAATGACACCGATGACATTGTAGCGATCGCGGATATGAAAGTAATATAGTTCGGACTTGAGGATTTCATCGGGACGCTGGTCGTCAGCCGGACGCATGAATAGATTTTTGTAGTTAATTTTGTGCTCTTTGAGCCAAGCAACTGTCAGATCGTAACAAACGTTCGATCGACCAGATAACAGTAAAATTTCGGTACCGCGTCCCAATTTCTCGATCGTCTGTGCCACTGGCAGATTGAGAGCATCCTCCCCGACGCGATCCCAGGCAAATGGAGATCGACCCCGATCTAGTGCTAAGGTACCATCGATATCGACTAAATAACAATCGGGCAACTGCGGATCGTAAGCTGGCGGCGACTCCGGTACATGTAAATAGTCATAATACATCTGTTCGATCGCTTGTTGTCCCACCGAATTCGATCGCACCAAATCGCGCCGAATACACTCCGCCAAAGGCACATCGGTAAAATCTTGGATCTTCAGTTCTGCCTGATGCTTGGCAGCTAGTTCCGTCGCCCGCTGCAAATGCACTGGATTGAGATTAGTATCCGACCAAATCACCGAATAACCTTGCTCAAAGTAATACTCCGTCAACAGATCGCGGACTTTGACAATCCGTTTTTCGCGTTTATTCGTACCGCTCAATTGCAACCTCAGATCGTCCTTGCACAAGTTCGCAGTCTCGGGATATTTTTGGATGTATTCTTTCGCCCAGGTGCTTTTGCCACTTGCGGGTAAGCCTTTTGTGAGGATGAGTTTCATGATTTAGGGGATAGGGGATAGGAAAGTAGGGGGTGAATGGGTTAGTTGGTTAGATAGAAGAATGACGCAGAGCGTCTTAAGAACCTAAAGCCTACTCCCTCCCTATCCCCTATCCCCTATTCTCTATCCCCTAACTGAAACGGACGTTCGTAACCCGGTTTGATGAGTTTCCAGATGACTTGGCTGTAGTCTCTGCCGTCGAGCATGAGAAATAAGACGCCAGGATATTTTTGGGTTTGGAAATACATGGCAGTTTGGCGTCTGTCACCTAAGTCTTTGAAAGCTTGCTGGCATTCGGTTTCGATCGCGCGATACTTAGTTTCTAGTTCGAGCTTGGTATCTTTAACCCAGTTATAAAATTCATCGGGAACGGAATCGAGAAACTGCGCTAGGCTCTGGTTTTGGCTCAAACATTCCCAAATATCTTTGGATTGAATTCTGGTGATAATTCGGTGCAGCCGGACATAATCGGCAAGTTTGTACTTGAGTCGAAAGCCATTCGGCCATTTGAGGATAAAACCTTCCTGGTTGGCGAGTTCGGCTTGAGTGGCTTCGATCGATTTAATCCATTCCGGTAAAGTTGTAGCTGGATAAGTCTGCGCTCGATCGATCCAGTCTACTTGCGCCAGTGCTAATTCGGCACCAGTTCGAGTATGCACTGCCGCTAGCAATACCAGCCGCTGCGCTGCACCATAGTCCACAACAATCCGATTGCTCGGATAAATAATTTCCAGCAAGTAGGTATATTCTCGATCTAGCTTATTCAACTCTGCTTGTCGATCGGCAAGTAATACCCGTGCCATTTTCGCTTGATCTGAGGCAAAACTACCGCGTGAGGCCACTTCCCACTGACCTTGATAGTAAAACAGAATAATTAACGATCCATCAAGCTTCTCGTAGATTTCTGGCACGCCTTCTGGTAAGGTGCCCTGATGTTCGCTGAGATTGAAAAACTTGGGCAATGGTCGCGCCGCTGGCAAATAATTATCATCCAACACCAAACCCCGACAGTGTAACGTCGCCGCCACCCAATGGCGATCGAATTGTGCCTTGGCAGTGTAGTTATAAATCTTCAGAGGTAAACTAGGATGCGTCTGGCAAGCGATATACCCATGCTCGATGAGCGTCGGTAATGTCTGCGGGTCGAAGGGTAAGTCAGTCAAGCGTGTTTTGTGTATGAGATATTTGGATAACTCTAAGTTAATCGATCGACCTTCCCCCAGCCAATTTGCGATCTAATCGCTCAAGCTCTTTCCCTGAATAGGATACAAGCCAGATCGATCGTTTCACCCCAGGGATACCCCGAACTATTAACGATAGATTTATTACTCTTTGGTGCGTTACTCTTCGAGATAACACACCCTACGATCTACTCCCCGCTCCCCGCTACCTCGGCACCGGCACTCGATCGATCGCCCCAGCAATCACAGTATCGATTTCCAAGCCATCTAACTGCGCTTCGGGACGCAAAACCAGTCGGTGGCGCAATAAGGGAATGGCAACTTGCTTGAAATCATCGGGCACTACCATCTCGCGGCGATCGAGCCAAGCTGCCGATTTGCTAGCATGTAACCAGGCGATCGCGGCACGGGGAGAGGCTCCCAGACTGAGATCGGGATGTTGGCGGGTTTGTTGGACTAAGGCGAGCAGATAATCGATCGCATTATCGTTGACAGCGACTTGCTGCACGGATTGGCGAGCAGCAAGACAGTCGGCGACAGTGGCAACTGGCAACAATTTTTTGTCCGCGATTCTCGATCCTGGCTGGCTGAGTCGTGCGGTAGAGAGCAATTCGCGTTCGGCAGCAGCGGCGGGATAATCGACGATGAGTTTGAACAAGAATCGATCGAGTTGCGCTTCTGGTAATGGATAGGTGCCTTCAAATTCTAATGAGTTTTGAGTCGCGATCGTCCAAAATAGCTCCGACAATACCATTGTTTCACCATCGAGGGTGACTTGCCCCTCTGCCATGGCTTCGAGCAGTGCGGACTGGGTTTTAGGTGGGGTGCGATTGATCTCATCAGCGAGGAGAATCTGGGTAAATACCGGCCCCTTTTTGAGGACGAATTCCTGATTTTTGAGGTCGAAAATATTCGTTCCCAAAATATCAGCAGGCAAAATATCTGGCGTCAATTGAATCCGCTTGAAATCAGCTTGAATGAGTTGTGACAGCACCCTAGCTAGCATGGTTTTCCCCGTACCGGGTACTCCTTCCAAAATCACATGCCCACCAGTCAGCAAGGCAATTAGCAGCTGTCTGGTAGTCTCTTCCTGTCCGAAGACAACTTCTTGTAATGCATTGCTGAGTCGATCGAAGATGGCGTGTGTCATTTCAGGGGATAGGTGATAGGGAATAGGGGTTAGGGATAGAGAGTTAAAAGACTGGGAAACTGGGAAACTTTGAGACTGGGAGACTGGGAGACAAAAGAACGCTTGCGCTCAAACTAGCTATTAACTATCCCCTATCCCCTATTCCCTATCCCCTATTCAGTTGTCGATCGATCGTGCGGACTTTAGCCAGCCAGCTTGTCAATTCACTCGGAGTCAAGCGTCGTGCTGTCGTGGTTAATTGTAAAACAAAGCGGAGATCTTCGGTCGGTAATTTGGTCTGATTTTCCCACGCAGTAATTAATGCTTGTGGTTCCACCAATCTTGCTTTACCCAAACCGAGTTTTTGCTGCCAAGCTAATTGCTCGGCTCTACCGATATTTTGCAGCGCAAATTCACTGCTATTGGCTTGACGGAGCACGCCGCTCAGAGCTTGGATATAAGCTTCGCTATTATCAATTTCTGGCAGTTTGGGAATGATAACTTTACCATAGCGGCGATTTTGTTGCCAAATTACGTCGA
>NZ_JANPGM010000519.1:0-8770 GCF_031423935.1 Chamaesiphon sp. VAR_69_metabat_338 | reverse complement strand
AACGACCTCTTCCGAACGAGATGTCTGGTTTGTCGGCTACGTGCCCCAGTTAGCCGCCTCTGTGTGGATTGGCAAAGATGACTTTACCCCTCTGGGTCAAGGTGTCACCGGCGGTACCTATGCCGCACCAATTTGGCGGAGCTTCATGCGCGAAGCACTCCAAAACGAACCGATCGAATCTTTCGCATCTCCAGCTAAGTTCAAGCGTCCTGGTACTTAATGACGATCGATTAGAGTTTTGAGAATGCTTCTTTGTTTAAGGGGTAGCAAGGGTCTTAAGTCCCTGCTTTTAGGCAGATTGTGGTTGGCGCATTTTCATTGATACATAACCCGTCCATGAAAACCCAATTCTCTGCTTGTCTTGACGCACACAACCTGGAGGGAACCTCCAGGTCGATGCGTCGCTGGTGAAACGCACGCTGTAGGCGAGCGGAGCGAGACGTGTCGCTAGACGGAAACCTCAGCGCGATTTCATCCGCAATTCTCAATTCTCAATTCTCAATTAATATAAGTCCACCGTTGACAGTTACAGCAACATGAATAGACCGATCGGAATTGACCTGTTTGCTGGTGCTGGCGGGATGTCACTCGGTTTCGAGCAGGCGGGTTTCGATATTGTCGCAGCCGTCGAAATCGACCCGATTCATTGTGCGACCCATGAATACAACTTTCCGGCGGCGACGACCATTTGCGCTAGCGTTATCGATCTCACGGGCAACGATATCCGCCGCCGCGCTAAATTGGGCACCAAAGAGATCGATGTGGTGATGGGTGGCGCACCCTGTCAAGGTTTCTCCCTGATGGGCAAACGCGCTTTTGACGATCCGCGCAACCAATTAGTTTTTCATTACGTCCGCATCGTCCGCGAATTACAGCCCAAATATTGCGTCTTTGAAAACGTCAAAGGCTTGACACTGGGCGCACACGCCCAGTTTTTGTCAGAACTAATTGCCGCCTTGGGAGAAGCTGGCTATGATGTATTGACACCATATCGGGTGTTAAATGCTGCCGATTATGGCGTACCGCAGGATCGCCGCCGATTATTTTTAGTCGGGACGCGCAAAGGTTTGAACGCGCCTGAGTATCCAGCCGCTCACCCAGAGCGAGTTACCGTCTGGGAGGCGATCGGCGATCTGCCCAACGCTGAAGACTTCGATGCCTTATGGCACCAAGATTTTGTCACAGCACAATGGGAGACGACTAGCTCCTACGGTCGCAAATTGCGAGGATTCGATCGCGACCATCAGGATTATAGCTACCACCGTCACTTCGATCTCAATTTGCTGACCTGTAGCATCAGAACTCGCCACACTGGATTGTCTCGATCGCGATTTGCCGCCACCAAGCAAGGTAAAACCGAACCCATCAGCCACTTTCGCCGCCTCGACCCCGAGGGGCTGTGTAATACGCTCCGTGCGGGTACGGATAGTGCCAGAGGCGCACACACATCGCCCCGTCCGATCCATCCCTGGTTGCCTCGCGTCATCACCGTGCGGGAAGCCGCGAGACTGCATTCCTACCCCGATTGGTTCCGCTTGCACTCCACCAAGTGGCATGGCTGTCGGCAAATCGGTAATAGTGTGCCGCCGCTCCTAGCGAGAGCATTAGCCAGTGAGTTATAAAAAGCACAGGGCATCAAACCATCCAAACCAAAAAAAATCCTCGATTGCGGTCAAGATCGACTGCTATGTTTTGATATGAGCAATGCCGCGCGATATTTTAATGTGCCACTCCACACGATCGCCCAAAGAGATCGAAAAATATCAGCGATCGCCGAAGTTGTTGTGGGAGAGACAGTATGACAATTTAACCTAGATCGTCAGAGATCGCGCATAATTTAGTTGGCAGGACGAACGACACTAACTATTTTTCCTTGGAAGATCTCTGCCGATCGGATTGCATTATGAATACGAGTTGTTAGTTCTGAACTATTCCGATCTTCAGTACATACAATAATTCCACTATGACTTGGCACGAGTTGATGTAATTTCTTAAAATCTCTACGATTTTGAGTTAAGACAATTCGATCGTTGGCCGTTGCAAACTCTAGAACTTCTGGGTCTGCAAAACCAGCATTCCCTGATTCTTGCACTGTCAACACATCATGACCTAGCGATCGCAATAACTCTACTACCGGGCGCGGAAATTGCTCATCTGCATAGATTTTTGCCATAGCTACAGTTCCGAGAGATCGGCACCTTCTTGTTCGGCTAATGCTATTTCAATCTCATCAGGATAAGCCTCCGCGTAAGCCCAGACATTGATTAAATCGGCAGCAGTTAACTGGGGATAGTTATTGAATAATTCGGCATCTGTAGCTCCTTGCCGACGCAAACTTACAAACAACCATACCGGCAGACGAGTCCGATCGAGGCAGGCATCACCACCCATCACACCTGGTGTCTTCACAATGCGACGGGAACCTTTACTCAGCCCCTGTGTCAAAATCTGTAATGCCTCAGCTTTTTCAGTCGCATTCAAAGCTGAAATTTGGGCTTCTAATTCTTGTAATGTCATATATCTATCCAGTGGCGAGTCACTTTGTTGAAACTTAACTCGATCGTCTACCTGTAATAATCATAGCAAGATAGTTTGCTATTAACCCCATACTAATTCGATTTAATTATAGATCGATTAAATATCTAATCTTAATGAATACCATTCAACCGATCGATCTGATTATTCTCTCCAATGGCTCTGGAGAAGTCACGACTTGGGTGCGTCCGGTGGTGAAAGCCTTACGTGCGAAATTGGGTATCGATCGATCGCAGATTCGGATCTCAGCAATCTTATCGCCATGTCCGAATGCTAGTGGTAAAGAAGTTCAGATTTTACAATCTTATCCCGAGATCGATCGCGTCCAGGATGCCGAGCATTTTACTAACTTTTTAGTATGGGGGAAAACTGCCGAAAATTGGGACTGGCGATCTCATGGCATAATTATTTTCCTGGGCGGCGATCAGTTTTTTCCAGTTATTATTGGCAAGCGATTGGGTTATCAAACCGTAGTTTATGCTGAATGGACGGCTAGATGGCACAATTTAATCGATCGATTTGCCGTAATGAATGCCGAAGTTACTGCTAAAGTCAAACCACAATACGCCGATAAGTTTACGGTAGTTGGTGACTTAATGGTGGAGATGCAGACTGAAATCGAGTCTGAAGTAATTAATGATAATGATGAGATTTTAATTGGATTATTACCAGGATCGAAGTCAGCAAAATTGGGAATGGGGTTGCCACTGATGCTGGCGATCGCCCAATATATTCAAGCTGCTCATCCCCAGGTAAAATTTGCCATTCCCGTCGCACCGACGATCGATCTCGATACTCTCGCCAGTTATGCCGATCCCACCAAAAATCCGGTAATTGCGCTCGTTAATGGTGCCACTGCGACACTAGTACGGGATGAAACGATGCCTTATCTCCAGACAAATAAGGGATTAAAAGTCGCATTACACACTGAATTCCCCGCCTACGATTGGCTGAGTAAGTGTACCTTCTGTTTGACCACCATTGGGGCAAATACGGCAGAATTAGGCGGCTTGGGGATACCAATGATAGTTTTAATCGCCTTGCAACAATTAGATGCCATGCGCGCCTGGGATGGGGGCTTAGGGATCTTAGTTAATTTACCGCTGATCGGTTCGCCGATTTCCAAACTCGTTAATACGATCGCCTATCGGACGATGGGCAGTCGCAAGTTTGCATGGCCGAATATTTGGGCTGGAGGAGTAGAAATAGTCCCCGAATTAGTTGGCAATTTAGATGCCAAAACTGTCGCCGAATTTGCGATCGATTATCTCGAACATCCCGAAAAATTAGCCGCCATGCGATCGGCTCTGCGCCGAGTTCGGGGCGAAGCAGGTGCTGCCGATAAATTAGCATCGATCGTCGCAGATTTAATATCATCGCGATCGTAGTTATCGATCTTACTAACTCTAATAGATTCCCGACTTCTCGGAGAAGTCGGGGATCTGTATCTGCGACTAAAGTAGTTGGGAAATTATCGAGAGTGTCGATCGATTCCAGGATGCAAAAAATCTAAATATTTTAAAATTTCACCCATTAACCATTGCTGCTCGGCAATATCTAAATATTTACCAAAAGTATATAAAGGAAGACAGGCAGTCGTTTTTTGCTTTAACTCAAGCTTATAATATCGGTGTGCCAAAATCTTCAGTTTAATTCCACCTTTTGAACTGAGTGTGCCCACTTTTTGATAAAAGTATTTAAAAACATAGCCAAGGCTGTTAGGACAAAACAGCGATTGAAATCGCCGCTTTTAATGCAAAGTTTGCCTGTCTTGACGCGCTGTCTTGTCTTGACGCACACAACCTGGAAGAAACCTCCAGGTCGATGCGTCGCTGACTGAAACACATGCGGAGGGAACCTCCGCGTGATTTCAGTCGCAAACCGTCGGGACACCCGACGAGCGCGCGTCGCTACGCAGACTAATCAGAAAACGTCCTAACGATCTTGTCTACTGCTATACATCTATTGATGAGAATCGCTCCGCTGGATCTGGCTCTAACATCAGCTCCAGCCAGTCGGCAAAATGACTGCTGATATTTACGTGAGCGCGAAAACTCAACTTCAATCGCTCTTGAGGTAAATCCGCAGGCGATCGATGAGTGAGTAGATATAAAATAGTTGCACCCAAGCCGTATAAATCGCTCGCAGGCACCGCCGCACCGCGAAATTGTTCGGGAGCCATATAGCCGAATGTCCCCGCTACCGTGCTGCCTTTAAGCAAGGTATTGCGATCGACATTCTGCACCGCGCCGAAATCGACTAGAAATACCCGTCCGTCGTCGTTGCGAACGATCGGCGATAATCGGATCGATCGATGAATTGTTAATGTCCATAAGCTTGCTCAATTAATCGCGATCTTGTGGCGGCGATGCTACTCCTACGGCGAGCCTCAACTCTAAAAGTCGTTCCTACAATACTTCAGATTATCCACCACCAGCTTACCGCCAACATTTACGGAAATTTATATTCTTCCAATCTTGCTAAATTTTCCTAGACTCGGTTTGCGGCAGCAGTCGATCGAGGGTGTATTACGTCCAGGTAAAATTATGTCAACTAGGATCGATGATTTCGATCTTAAAGCGATCGAAACCGACTATCATGTGTAGCGGTACTTACGGATGTATCCGTGCCGCGTACTCAAGTCAGGGAGCCATTTGAGATCGATTATGGGACTAGTCATCGCCACTGTCAATATGAAAGGAGGTGTCGGTAAAACCACCCTCACTGTCAATCTAGCGGCTTGTCTTGCCAAGCTTTATGGGAAGCGCGTATTAGTTGTCGATCTCGACACCCAGATTAGCGCGACTCTCAGTCTCGTCACTCCTCAAGACTTCGCCAAAATTCGCCGCGAGAAGAAGACGATTAGTTATTCGATCGCCAAAGTTCTCAAACCTAATAGTCGTTATAAATTTGAAACCAAAGATATAATTACTTCAGATGTTTGTTGGGTCAAAGGTCTAGACTTATTGGCTGGCGACATCGATATTTATGACGAATTTCTAGTATCAGAGAAACTTCACCAGGAAACGCTTGAGAATCCCAGTACAGATTTTATCGATGTCTGGAATGGATTTGAAGGCTCGTTGATCAAAGATATTTTGGCTCCAGTAATCGATGATTATGATTTCATCATCCTCGATTGCGCTCCTGGATATAATCTGCTGACTAGAAGCGGCATTATGGCTAGTCATTTTTACATCATGCCTGCCCGACCCGAACCGCTATCTTTAGTGGGAATGCAGTTATTAGAACGTCGGATTGCCAAGCTCCGAGAAACTCATGAAGGCGATAAAAATTGCTTGGAAAGTAGCTTATTAGGGATTGTCTTTATTCTATCTGGTAGTTCGATGTTTGCGCGTTATTACGATCGAGTGATGGAGCGCGTCACTCAGGATTTTGACGATAGTAAAATCTTTCAAACCCGCATTCCGATGGATGTCAATGTCGCCAAAGCGATCGATAGTTTCCAACCTGTAGCGATCGAGAATCCTAGCTCCGCTGGCTCTAAAGCCTTTATGAAGTTGAGCCAGGAGTTATTGGCGAAGGTCAAGCAGTTGGCGGGGGATTAGGTCGAAGCTTGGAGCGGGGAGCGAAAAGTGCGGTCTTGGGCTTTGCCCTGCTTGGGTTCGTTCCATGGTCGGGGAACCCCATTCGTGACAAGTTAAGGAAATCCAAAATTTGTCAAGAGCACAGAGGAATGGTGTCAAACTAAGACTAGCACAGAGTTAGAGCTGAGTGTGACCCATGCCTAGAACAAAGAAAACAAATCGCGACCATGCCAAGCGACAGCAACGTCCGATGATGGAAGATGAGGAGATCGCCGCGCAACTAGAGCAGTTAGTCACACCAACACTAATCGCCCAAGAAAAGTACTATCGCCAGTTGGGAATGAGAGACAGGATACTGAATCTGCCACTGATGGTAGCAGCAGTACTGACCCTCATCTGGCGAGACGTAGCCGGAGTAACAGAGTTAACCAGAATGCTAGCAAGGGAAGGATTCTTGTGGTGTGAACCCAAACAAGTAAGTCAACAAGCATTATCACAACGATTTCTAACATTTCCTGCCGAAATATTTGAAAGTATACTTAAGGCGTTATTACCAGAATTCGAGCGAAAATGGCACAGCAGAAAGCAAAGACCGTTACCTCAAAGCATTCAATTTGCACAGACTAAATTTGCCAGAATTTGGGCTAGTGACGGCTCAACATTGGAAGCAATCTTCAAGAAATTAGAGAGTCTAGCGACAGTACCGACTAACCAATTAGCAGGGAAAATGGGAGTAGTCATCGATCTAGTAACTCGGCTGCCAGTAGAAATTTGGTTTGAGTCGAATGCCAAAGCTAGCGACATGAAATTCGAGGCAGACATCTTGAATCTAGTTAAGTCGGGCACATTAATTTTGCTAGATAGAGGCTTCTGTCATTATCTGTTTTGGCAACAACTTATCGAGCGTGATGTTCATTTGATTACCCGACTCAATCATAAGGCATCATTTACAGTTGAGCGAGTATTCACTAATAGTTACAGCATCCGTGACCGATTGGTAGTAATGGGTGCTGGTACTCCAAGAATCCCTGCGGTCACGATGAGGCTGGTGGAAATCAAATCGGGTAAAACTTGGCATTCTTATCTGACTTCAGTACTCGACCCGTTAATCTTACCGCCCTATGTAGTTGCCGATTTGTATGGTAGAAGGTGGCGGATTGAGGAGGCATTTAATACTGTTAAACGCTTATTAGGCTTGAGTTATATCTGGACGGGTTCATGTAATGGGATTAAGCTGCAACTCTGGGGCACTTGGCTATTTTATGCGGTGTTAGTCGATCTGGGTGATGCTATCGCTGATGAAGTGTCTGTGCCTTTCGACCGGATTTCTTTAGAGATGATCTATCGTGGTCTGTATCATTTCTATGTTGCTCATCACAAAGGTTTGGCCACTGACCCGATTAAATATTTTGCGGCTCCCGAAAATCAGGATCTCGGTGTTGTTAAATCTATTCGTAAACCATTTAAGAAATTGATTATTGAACCCTTCCCTGAACGAGCGAACAGGGAAGGTGAATTTTTCTTTGAGCCATCCGCTCAACCCAGCTTGACAACTGCACTCGCACCTTAACTTGTCACGAATGGGGGCACCCGACCGAAAAGGCATCCGCTTTTTAAGGGGGATTTAGCGGCTCCCGCACGCCTTTGTTCCCCGACGGTTTAGCGACCCAAATCACGCGGAGGTTCCCTCCGCATGTGTTTGGGTCAAGACAGGGAGACAAGACAGGGGGATTAAAATCTACGATCCACATCAAAAAACCTTTTCAGACATCCTCTTAGACAAGTAGGGGTAATTCATTAATTACCCCTACTTGGCTAAACTCTCAGCCAACAATTTTTCGATCGAGTCTAATAATTCTGCCTGTCCCCAACCGCGATATAAACTAGCCGCGATCGCTAGTCCGCCCGCACCGACACCTTCTTTGACAAAACCTTGCTCGTAAACTTGCAACTGGGGATATTGAGATTTGGCAAAACTCAAGTTAGTAGAGATCAGCGGAAATGGGGGAATAGATCGAGCTAGTGCGACGGTATCGCCAGAGCGATCGTTAGCTACCCAAGCCGTCGTCCCGACGACGATTTGAGCCGTGTTAATCTCGATTCCTTCCTCTAGGCCAATTGCTTGGATTAGAGCGGCTACAGCCAGCATTTGCGTCCCGCCAGCAAGTAAAACACCACAGCTTTGACTGGCGGCGATCGTTATGCCAGCGACGACGATTTGCATCGGATCGCCGATCGCGGCAACTAGGGCGAGGGGTGAGAGTGGTAAAGCTAGTTGGGATAAGCCGCGATCGACTATTTCGGCTTTTTGCTGATGATTGCAGACTGGGTGAGAACTATTGACTTTACCCAGTGCGTCGATGCCCAAACCCCTCAGCAGACTCAGTGCGGTAGTGGTGCCGCCGACGACGCATTCGCCGATGATGAGATAGCTATCTGCGCCCACTTCTGCTGCCAATTTGGCACCCCAGTTTAAGCCCTGCTGATAGAGCTGAGTGACTGTCGCTAGCGGTAAGGCGGCACCTGTAGTCAGACAAGCCGCAGGCTGCCCGCCCAAGTCTACATGGGTGATGGCGGGCGGTGTTGGTAAGCCAGCATTGAAGATATATGTGGGCAAATCTAAGGCAGCGACGATCGCTCGCGAGATATAGACGGGGGATGCGCCAGCGATCAGCGGTGGTAAGGGA